>JANXSI010000283.1 GCA_025352765.1 Devosia sp.
AGCCGCTGGCGCTGACCAAGGCGGGAGCGGAAAAGGCCGTAGCGCTGTGCCGCGAGGCGGGGCTGGTGCTCGGCATGGGGCACGAGCGCCGCTGGGAACCGCCGATCGCCGACCTGCTGACCAAGGCGGACGCCGGCGTTCTGGGGCGGATCCACCAGATCGAAGCCAATTTCAGTCATGACAAGTTTCTGTCGCTCGATCGCGGCAACTGGCGGCTGAAGGCCGATCAGGCCCCGGCCGGCGGCATGACGGCGACGGGCATCCATCTGCTCGACCTGTCGGTGCGGCTGCTGGGGGAAGCCGACAGCGTCCTGTGCATCTGCGAACAGCTCTCCTCCGATCTGCCGCAAGGCGACACGGTCGCGGCCTACGTCAAGTTCAAGGGCGGCGGCACGTCCTACGTGTCGGCATCGCTTGCCAACCCATTCGTTTCGCGCTTTGCGGTGTTCGGCTCGAAGGGCTGGATCGACATTCGCGACAAGGCGCACGTCGAATCGCCCGATGGCTGGATTGTCACGAGCGCCATGGCCGGGGGCCCCATCACCACCGTCGAGGTCGGCAAGGCCGAGCCGGTCAAGGACAACCTCGTGTCCTTTGCCCGCGCTGTTCGGGGCACCGAGACCTACCCGATCACCGCTGCGCATCTGGTCAACAACATCGCGCTGCTGGAGGCCGTATTCAAGTCGGCCATCAGCGGCCAGATTGAAATCGTGGCCTGAGGGAGACGTCATGAAAGCCCTGATCTTCGATGAGCCGAAAAAGCCAGTGGTGACACAGGTACAAATGCCCGCGATCACGGCGAACGACGTTCTTATCAAGTCGCGACGCGTTGGCATCTGCCACTCGGACTACGAACTGCTGGCGGGAAACTACATCATCCCCATTTCCTATCCGGTGACTCCGGGTCACGAATGGGTTGGCGAAGTGGTCGAAGTCGGCCGGAACGTCACCGGGCTCGCCGTTGGCGACCGCGTGGTCGGGGAATGTGTCATCAAGACGCCCGAGCGGATCCATCATTTCGGCTTCTCGATGGATGGTGCTGACCGCGAATTCTTCGCCGCACGGCCCGAATGGCTGCACAAGCTGCCCGACACCGTCAGTGACGCCCAGGGCGCGCTGATCGAGCCGTTCACCTGCGGTTACTACGCGGTGCTGCGCAACGGGGGCACCAATGCATCCGAAACCGTGGTCGTTTCTGGCGGCGGCACCATCGGCCTTGTGTCTGCCGCGGCGGCCATCGGCATGGGCGCCCGGGTGATCGTGGTCGACCCGGTCCCCCTCCGGCGCGATATTGCGAAGCGCCTCGGAGCGGAGGCCACCGTGGACCCCTCCGCCGGGAACGCGGTCGAGGCGGTGCACGAGCTCACCAAGGGCGGCGCGCATCTGGTGATCGAAGCTTCGGGGCACGCCTCTTCGCTGGCCAATGTCTTCGACTATGCCCGCGCCGAGGGCCGGGTCTCGATGGTCGGCATCAATATCGGGCAGAAATTTCCGGTCGAGCTCGGCAAGATCCAGATCAAGGACCTGACCGTCCGTGGCTGCATCGGCTCACCGGGCGTCTGGCCTGGAGCCATCCGGTTTCTTGAGCAGACCGGGATCAATCTGTCGCCGATCCAGACCCACACCTTCGCCCTGGATGATGCCTTGACCGCGCTTGAGCTGGGAAAGAACCCGCAAGAGGCCGTCAAGATTACCCTGCAAATCGCCTGACCGAAACCCAAGAGCAACACGGCCGATGCCCTCCGCCACCAACCCACAGTCGCGCTCCGCCAGAAAGGTGTTCGCCTTGCCCTTGGCCAAAGGCTTCCTGACGGTCGTGGCGTCGACCGTGGCGTTGATCGGGCTCTGTCTGGTCTTTGCCCCCTCGAGCGTCTCGACCGGGGCGCTGGCGGGCAGTCTGCCCTTTGCGTCGGTGCTGGCCATTGTCGGTCTGGGCCAGATGCTGGTCGTCCAGCAGGGCGGCTTCGACCTGTCGGTCGCCGGCGGCGTCTCGTTGGCCGTGGTGGTGGCGACGCACTATCCCTCGGGAGATGATGCGCAGTTGCTGCCCGCCGTGCTGCTCGCGTTGGGCTTTGCCCTGCTCATTGGCGTCCTCAACGGAGTGCTGGTCGGGTTCCTGCGGCTGAATGCCATCGTTGCCACCATCGGCATGAACGCGCTGATCTATGGCGGGGTGTTCGCCGTGTCCGGTGGTGTGCCACGCATCACCACCAATCTGCTGGCCAGCATCGCCGGCGGCACCACGCTGGGCATCGGCAACGCCGTCTTCTTCGCCCTCGGCGCTCTGCTGCTCGTGGGACTGCTGATGAAGCGAACCGTCATGGGTCGCCGCTTCGAGGCAATCGGCGCCAGCCCGGCGGTCGCCCGGACGATCGGCCTGAAGGTCCGGCTCTACCAGATGCTGGCCTATGTCTTCGCCCAGGTGCTGTACTGCCTTGCGGGCATCCTGATCGCCGGACTGACCACGCAGCCGACCGCTTTCCAGGGCGACCCCCTGCTGCTGCCGTCGGTGGCCGTGGTCGTGCTTGGGGGCACATCGCTGCTTGGCGGCCGGGGCTTTCCGATCTCAACCGTGATCGCCGCCCTCTTTCTCAATCAACTGAGCCAGTTCGCCTACGCCGTGGGCGTGCCGTACTCGGCTCAGACCATCATTCAGGCCCTCGCGCTTGGATTTGGCATCGGGATCTATTCGATCACTTGGCCACATACGAACAAGAAACAGGTCAAACGACCCAACTTGGAGGACGCAAATGAAACTCTCGTCTCTTAAGGGCACGATCGCCGTCGTGGCTCTCACTCTCGCCGCAACCGGCGCGGCCCACGCGGCCGTGCCGTCCTGGTGCGGCCCGAACAAGGCTTCGCTGGCGCTGCTCGATGGGTATGGCGGCAACAGCTGGCGCCTGGTCACGACCGCCTCGGGCGCGGCGGAAGCAGCGCTCTGCCCCAGCATCACCGACTATCAGTATGCCGACGGCCAGGGCAATACGCAGAAGGCCATCTCCGACATCAAGAGCTTTGCCGCCAAGGGCGTCAACGCACTGGTGGTTTTCGGGGACGCGGGCCCGGCCGTGCTGCCGGCGCTGAAGGCCGCCTATGGGGCCGGCGCCGTCGTCGTGCCTTACCGTGTCGTCGTGGGCGGTGAAGAGGGCAAGGACTACACCAAGTTCGTCGGCTCCTCCTTCGTCGACGATGGCGTCAGCTGGGGCAATTGGATCAAGTCGATCCTGCCCGATGGCGGCAATGTGCTCTTCCTCAGCGGCCCGGCGGGCAACAGCCAGGGCACGGATGAACTGCAGGGCATGAAGACCGTCCTTGATGACAAGTACAAGTTCATCAACCCGGCGCCCTTCGACGTGACCAACTGGGATCCGGCATTGACCCAGCAGGTGCTGTCGGCCGAGATCGCCAAGAACCCCAAGATCGACGTGATCGTTTCCGACTTCGGACCGTCGCTGGTGGGCGCGCTGCCGACCTTTGCCAAGTTCAACCGCTCGATTCCGGCCCTCGCCACGTCGGACGGCAACTCGCTGGGTTGCTTCTGGACCGACAACCACGAGGCCAACCCGGATTTCAAGCTGTTCACCGTGGCGACCGGCAACGACAACGTCCGTCTGGCCGTGCAGTGGGCGGTTGCCCAGGCAACGGGTGGGACGCCGCCGACCGACAAGATCTTCAAGGCGCCGGTGTTTGAGGACTCCGTGTCCGGCAAGCCGAGCCCCGTGCAGTGCCGCAAGGACCTGCCTGGTTCGATCTATCTCTCGGCCGTGATGTCGGGCGACGATCAGGCCAAGGCCGTCAACAAATAGGCGCGGTGCGGCCCCGGGGCGACGTCTCCGGGGCCGCAGAGTCTTCAACGAAATGGCGACCACCATGCGGGATATGGCAGCAGATACCCTTCAGACCAGGCTCGACGATCCCACCCCGCGTGGTGACGTGGTCCTGCGTCTGAGCGCGATATCGAAATCTTTCGCCAGTCTCGTCGCCTTGGCCGATGTCAGCGCCGAGTTTCACGCCGGTGAGGTCAACGCCATCCTCGGCGAAAACGGCGCCGGCAAATCCACACTGATGAACATCATCACCGGTGTGTTTCAGCCCAGCCAGGGCCAGATCGAAGTGGCGGGCCAGCCCATCCCGGCCATGACACCTGAGCTCGCCGCGTCACTCGGCATTGCCATTGCCTATCAGCATCCCGCCGTGCTCAGCGACCTGTCGGTGTTCGAGAACCTGCGCGTCGCGCTTCCGTCCGGGCTCTTTGACGGCGATCCCCGCGCGGTGGCGCGCGCTATGCTGGACGAGGTGGGTCTTCACGTTCCCCTGCAGGCACGTGGCGATACCCTGACCGTCGCGCAGATGGCGCTGCTGGAGATCGCCAAGGCGCTCGCCATCAAGCCCAGGATCCTCATCCTCGACGAGCCGACGGCATCGCTCGACCAGGAAGCGACCGACATGCTGTTCGGTCGCATCCGCGAGGTGACGAAAGCCGGCACGTCGGTCATCTACATCACCCATCGGATGGCCGAAGTCCGCCAGATCGCGCAACGCGTCACCGTCCTCCGCGATGGCCGGAAGCGGGGAGAAGCACTGGTTCGCGAGGTCAGCGATCAGGATCTGCTCACCATGATCGTCGGGCGAGCCCTGGGGTCGACCTTTCCACCCAAGGCGGACAGCGCCGGTCCGGTGAACCTCTCCGTGCGCGACCTGTCGGGCGCGATGTTCAAGAACGTCAGTTTCGACGTCGCGCGCGGGCAGATTGTCGGCATCGCGGGAGTTGCGGGCAATGGCCAGGCCGAGTTGATGCGAGCGCTCGCTGGATTGCATCACTGGGACGGCAAGGTGCTGCTCAACGATCGGTCCCTCACGCATCACGACCTTCTGCACCAGGCGGCGTTCATGCCGTCGGACCGTCACGCCGAGGGGCTGGCGGCCGGCCTCAGCATCCGCGAGAACGCGTCCCTGGCGGCGCTCGACAAATTCGCGCGCTTCGGCCTCGTCAACCGCCAGCGCGAGCTGGAGGAGGTCACGGCAACCTTCAGCGCCCTCAAGGTCAGTGCGCCCGGTATCGAAGCGCCGGTCTCGTCGCTCTCAGGCGGCAACCAGCAAAAGATCGTCATGGCCCGCGCTCTGTTGTCCGACCCCGGGCTGGTGGTGGCCGATGAGCCGACGCAGGGCGTCGACGTCGGTGCGCGGTCCGAGATCTATCGGATTCTGCGCGAAGTCTCGAGCAAGGGGACGCCGGTCATCGTCAACTCCTCCGATGCGGCTGAACTCGAGGGCCTGTGCGACAAGGTGATCGTCATGTCGCGCGGCAAGGTCGTCGAAACCCTGACGGCCGCGGATGTCGTCGAAGCGCGCATTGTCACGGCGGCAGTCTCGGCCGCCACCCATGCCGATCTCGGACAGGATCCGAGCAAGGCAAAGCGTGGCGGCTGGCGGCATTTCGTGCAGACCGACAATGCGCCGGCGATCCCGCTGGCGGTGGTCATCGTGGTCCTGGGCCTCTACGGCTTCAGTCAGAACTCGCACTTCTTGTCGTCGTTCAATGTGGCCAACATGCTGATGCTGGCGACGGCGCTCGGCTTCATCGCCATCGGTCAGAACATCGCGCTGCTCCTGGGCGGCATCGACCTGTCGGTCGGCCCGCTTGCCGGGTTCATGGTCGTCATCGCGTCCTTCTTCATCAATGATGGTCAATCGGGCGCGATGATCGCTGCCGGTTTTGCGCTGATGCTGGCAGCGG
>JANXSI010000304.1 GCA_025352765.1 Devosia sp.
ACGCCGATCTTCATGCGGATCTGGTTGATGAAGATCACCATGCCCTTGGACTTGGAAATCGAGCCGGTGAGCTTGCGCATCGCCTGGCTCATCAGGCGGGCCTGGAGACCGGGGAGCGAATCGCCCATCTCGCCTTCGAGTTCGGCCTTCGGGGTGAGCGCCGCCACCGAATCGACCACCAGCACGTCGATGGCGCCGGAGCGCACCAGCGTGTCGGCGATCTCGAGCGCCTGTTCGCCGCTGTCGGGCTGCGAGATCAGCAGCTCATCGACCTTCACGCCGAGTTTGCGCGCATAATTGGGGTCAAGGGCATGTTCGGCGTCGATGAAAGCGGCGATGCCGCCGTTTTTCTGCGCCTCGGAAATGACGTGCAGCGCCAGCGTGGTCTTGCCCGAGCTTTCCGGCCCGAAAATCTCGATGATGCGGCCGCGCGGCAGGCCACCGATGCCCAGCGCGATATCAAGGCCGAGGGAACCCGTGGAAATGGCTTCGACCTGGGCGATGGCGCCCTCGCCGAACTTCATCACCGTGCCCTTGCCGAAATTGCGCTCGATCTGGCTCAGCGCTGCGGCCAGCGCCTTTTCCTTATCCATGGAACCCTCAATTACCCGAAGCGGTGCGGCCGAACTTGCCATAAAGATTCTCCCTTATTCCATGCCCCGAGACGCCCGGAAAGCGCGATGGTCTGTCCATCTAATGTGCTTACTTTGTTCTCATTTTGTTTCTAAATCGTCAAGGGCCATTTTGCCGGAGTTTTTCGTCTTGAAGGTGCCTGGGGCCTCTTGTGTCCGGGGGCGACTCCACAGGTGCAATCGGCACTGCAGGTGGGCCGCCCCTCGCTGCGACGTCCTCGGGCGCCGGTCGCGATCTCGTCTCTCGGTGCGATACCGTACGCACGCGCTTTAAGTTATCCGCGGCTGATACGGCTCCTCCTCTCGGGGCGTAAACGAGACGACGAGAATGTGGATCATCAGCGGCGTGCTCGTCGCCCTGCTGTGCCTTGCGGCGATCCTGATGCCGTTTCTCCCCAGCGGCGCGCTGAGTTGAGGCATCGCCTCGCGGCCTGTCCTAAACCTGTCGGGTCTCGCCAGCGCCGATTTTCCGGTCTGACTCGTACAAAAATCATACTTATCCGGCTTGCCATCGAAAGCCAGTTTGAGCTTATTGCCTCCCAAAACCGAGGAGAGCCGCATGAGCCTGATCCAGTTCACCCGCGCCGATAGCAGTCGCGCCGTCGGCGTCATCGACAATGGCGCCGCGCACGAAGTGAAAGGCGCGACCAGCGTCTATGCGCTGGCGGTGACGGCGGCCGGGCGCGGCATTGGGCTGATGGCGCTGGTGGGCGAGCTGGGTCTCGGGGTGGCGATCGACCCCAAGACGATCCTTAGCGAAGGCCGCATGCTGCCGCCGGTCGACCATCCCGATCCGGCGCATCTTTATGTCACCGGCACGGGCCTCACGCATCTGGGCTCGGCCTCGACGCGCGACGCCATGCACAAGGCCAACCAGCAGGCCGCCGAGGCGCCGCTGACGGATTCGATGAAGATGTTCCGGATGGGCCTCGAGAACGGCAAGCCCAAGCCCGGCGAAGAGGGCGTCCAGCCCGAATGGTTCTACAAGGGCAATGGCACGATCGTCGCGGCTCCCGGCAAGCCGATCCCCTCCCCGGCCTTCGCCAAGGACGCGGGCGAAGAGCCCGAGATCGCCGGCATCTACCTGATCGGCACGGACGGCACGCCATTCCGGCTGGGATTTGCGCTCGGCAACGAGTTTTCGGACCATGTGACCGAGCGGGTCAACTATCTCTACCTCGCGCACTCGAAGCTGCGCTGGTGCTCGTACGGGCCGGAACTGCGGCTCGGCGAGCTGCCGCACGATATCCGCGGTACCTCCAAGATCGTGCGCGACGGCAAGGTGATCTGGGAGAAGCCGTTCCTCAGTGGCGAGGACAACATGAGCCACACCATCGCCAATCTCGAGCACCACCACTTCAAGTATGCGCTGTTCCGGCAGCCGGGCGACATCCACGTCCATATGTTCGGCACCGCGACGCTGAGCTTTGCCGACGGCATCAAGACCGAGCCGGGCGATGTGTTCGAGATTGAAGAAAGTCAGTTCGGGC
>JANXSI010000630.1 GCA_025352765.1 Devosia sp.
CTCGGCTTGCGGTAATAGACTTCCAGATCGTTGATGCCGGTGACCTGCGGAGCGTTCCGGGGGATGAAAGTTCGGCGCCCGCCGAAGCTCGACACATAGCGCGGGCGCGTGCCCATGACGCCATTGTAGAGATCGAGGTCATGACAGCACTTTTCGAGCATGAAGCTGCCCGAGTAGCGCTCGTAGCGGCGCCAGTCGCGCATGAAGAAGGCGCCGTGATAGGGAGGGATGTGCTCGGACGCCTCGATCGAGACGACGTCACCGATCTGCCCCTCGGCCTGAGCGCGACGCAGATCGACATAGAGCGGCGCATAGCGCAGGACGAGCCCAACCATCAGATTGTCGGAGCCGTAGTGCGAGATGAGCGACGCCAGTTCCATGGTCTCTTCAACCGTGGTGACGACCGGCTTTTCCGTGAAGATTTTCATGCCGCGGTTGAGGCCGGTGCGGATGTGCTCGAGATGCAGGTGATTGGGCGAGCCGACCATCAGCAGGTCGAGCTTGGCTTCGTCGAGCATGGTCTCGAGGCTGACGTATTGCTGCCCGACCGGGACACCGTGCTGCTTGGTGTAGGGCAGACCGGCCGGAGCCGGGTCGACATAGCCGACGACGGTGAAGTCGTCGTTGGCGAGCGAGAAGACGCGCGCCAGATAGCCCAAGCGATAACCGAGGCCGATAATGCCTACCCGCATGCGTGCCGTGCCCTGTTTTCCGCCACCGTCTGCGCGGTGGTTGAACGCCGAAGTCTGAAAACGATTTTCAAGACTAGGACCGTGTCGACAGGCATGTCAACATGGATTGGAACAGACTTCAATACCAATCTATACCACGTGCAATTTTCTCACCGCCTGTGGAAAATCCCCCGAAAGCTGGGGCGCCTACCGGCAAGAACGGCTGCTGCGGTGCGGCCGGAAGATGCCTCCCAGCAAAATGGTCTCGTAATTGGTATCCGGGTGGACGTCTCGTAGATATCGGCTAATCATCGACCCGATGAAAATTTGGAACATCCTCCCACTCAAGGTCAGTGACGTGCACGCCCTCGGCTTCCCCCCTCGAACGACACGGCAGGTCCAGTGAACCGCCCGCCCCTTTTGACCCGAGAACGCCTGACAATGGCGGCCTTCTTCCTGCAGCCCATCGCCTTCGGGAGTTGGCTGCCGCGCCTTCCCGAGGTACAGCAGGCGATTGGCCTCGGTCCCGCGGGCCTGGCGCTGGCGCTGCTTGGCCTGCCCTGCGGCACCCTGCTGACCCTGCCGTTCGCCGGGCCTCTGGTGAGCCGGATCGGTGCGCGCCGGGCCATGCTGATCGGCTTTCCGCTCTGCCTTATCGCCGTTTGTCTGCCGCCGTTGGCCACCGGCCAAATCTGGCTGTTCCTGGCGCTGCTGCTTGCGGGCGCCACGATCTCATTCCTCGAACTCGGGCTCAACGTCGAGGCGGCGCAGACCGAGGCGGCAACAGGCAGGCTGATCATGAGCACGGCGCACGGCTTCTGGTCGCTCGGCATCATGGCGGGCAGCCTCGTCGGTGCGGCGCTTGCCGGACTGAACCTTGAGCCGAAGCTGTCACTGCCGCTGGTGGCCCTTGCCTGTTTGGTGCCAGCGCTGCTGGCTGTGCGCGCGCTGCCCGGTCACGAGGCGGCCGCAGTGCCCGGCAAGGACGTCGCGGGCAAGCAGCCGTTGGGACTGCCGAGCGTTGCCCTGCTCGGCATCTGTCTCTTCGTCTTCGGCATCACCCTGACCGAGGGGGCGATGGCCGACTGGTCTGCCATTTACATGCGCGACGTTCTTGCGGTCGACGCCGCAACGGCAGGGCTGGGCTATTCGGTGTTTGCACTGCTGGTCGCCGCCGGCCGCTTCAGCGGGGATCGTCTCAAGGCCCGCTTCGGGGCATCGGCACTGGCACGCGGCTGCGGACTTCTGGGACTTGTCGGCGCGGCGCTGCTGCTGGTCGCGCCCAACATCGCGGTGGCGCTGATCGGCTTTGCGACGATCGGCGTCGGGGTTTCGGTCGGTTTCCCGCTCGCGGTCTCGGCAGTCGCCGGACTTCCCGGTTCGCCCGCGAGAGGCGTCGCCGTCCTCTCCTTCGTCGCCCTGCTCGGCTTTCTGGTCGGCCCCGTGGTGATCGGCGTGGCCGCCGAACATGTGGGACTGCGTGTCGGACTCGCCGCGCTGCTGCCAGTCCTCCTCCTCAGCCTGCTGCTGTCCGGACGGCTGCGCCGGCCGCCGGCAGCGGCAGGCCTAGTCGGGGAGTCGTCCGTCGGCGCGGACTAAGCCGTCCAGCCGCCGTCGATGACGAAGACGTGGCCATTGGTATAGGTGGCGGTGGCGATATAGAGCGCGAGGTCAGCGATCTCCTCGGGCTTTCCGATGCGGCCGATGGGCTGGCGGGCGATGAACGCCTTGCGCGCCGCCTCGATGTCGCCAGTCGCCGCCCAGCGTTCGTGCAGCGACGGGCTGTCGACGGTCCCCGGAGCGATGGCGTTGACGCGAATGCCCTTGCCCACATAGTCGGCGGCGATCGACTTGGTGAGGCCGATGACGGCGGCCTTGCTGATCGAATAGGCGGCGCGGTTGGGCACGGCTTTGACCGATGAGGCAACGGTCGACATGTTGATGATGGCGCCGTCGCCATGAGCGAGCATGGCCGGCATGAACGCCTTGATCATCCGCACCTGGGCCCAGAGGTTGAGGTTCAGCGCGAACTCGAGGTCGCTGTCGGGCATCTCTAGGACCGTGCCGTTGTGGACCACGCCGGCGCAGTTGAAGAGCACGTCGAGGCGGCCGATTTCGGCAGCGGCGGCGTTGACCGCCGCGGCATCGAGCACGTTGAGAACCCGCGTCGTCACATTGGGCAGGGCCGCCAGCTCGGCGAGCTTTCCGGCGTTGATGTCGGTCGCGATGACCTTCCCGCCGGCGCGCGAGAAGGCTTCGACCGTGGCACGCCCGATGCCCTGCGCCGCCGCCGTGATTAGACAGACCTTACCGTCGAGACTACCCATGAAACTTTCCTTCATCTGCGGATTTTCGCTGTGCTAGCCGTTTGGCGTGTTGGGGGCAAGCCGACTTACGGAGGTGGCCTTTTGCGGCGCGAGCGCCTCACGGGCAAAGCGATG
>JANXSI010000319.1 GCA_025352765.1 Devosia sp.
TCGACCTTTACGGCCGAGTGAAAATTGGCGCCAAGGTGATTGTCCTTTAGTTAGGATTTTCCGGCAGACTGCGGGCGGATTTCCTGTGGACTGCCGGGCCATGACCAATTTTTTCGAGCTCCTCAAGCGCTTCCGCCGGGATGATCGCGGGGTCTTTGCGGTGTTCTTCGCGCTGATCGCGATCGTCCTGATCGCCGCCTCGGGCGCCGTGGTCGATTTCACCTACATGCAGACGGCGCGCAGCCAGGCGCAGAACGCACTCGACGCCGCCGCGCTGGCGCTGCAGTCCAAGATGACGGCAACCAACAGCGCCACCATTCAGGCCAGCGCCCAGGCGCTTCTCATCGAACGGCTGGCCAATTCCCGCATCACTGCATCGATCACCAGCACGACGATCGACATGACTGCGGGCACGCTGAACCTCAAGGCAAAGATCATCGTGCCGACGGCGTTCATCGCGCTGGTCGGGGTGCGGACCATCACGGCGCAATTGCAGTCCGAGGTGACGCGCAATTCGGACGACGTGGAAGTGTCGGTGTCGCTCGACGTCACCGGCTCGATGGCCGGCAGCAAGATCTCCTCGCTGATCACCGCCACCAACAGCCTGATCGATCTGGTGGTCAAGGATTCCCAAGTCCCGTCCTACTCGAAGATGGCCATTGTTCCGTGGTCGTTCGGCGCCAATCTGGGCGCGACGACCGCGGCCGCCGTGCGCGGCACGCCGACACCCGGCGTCGCGATCTCGAGCGTCGGCTGGGCCAACGGCGCTGCCAAAACGATCAGCGGCGTCAGCCGCGCCAACCCGGGCGTCTTCACAGTCAACAACGTCACCAACTTCACCAACGGTGACTGGGTCTATGTCACCGGACTGAGCGGCTCGACCTGGGGCCAGCTCAACGGCACGATCGCCCAGATCGCCAACCTCAATACCGGCGCCAAGACCTTCACCCTGGGGGTCTGCACCACCAATGGCTGCGGCTATGGCAGCAACTATTCCTCGAACGGTGGCACGGTCACCGAGTGCCTGGTCGCCAATTGCCTCGAAGTCGTCACTACCTCGGCCGCGCATGGCCTCAGCACCAACGACAGCGCCTACCTGACCGGCATTTCCGGCATGAGCAGTTTCAGCAGCCAGGTGTGGCAGGTGACGTCGCTCACCTCGACGACCTACTCGGCTCAGGGCAGCGATCCCAGCAACGGCGCCGGAACCGGCGGCACGTCGTATTGCGCCGAATATGGCTGCCTCTACTACTCGTTCACCAACGCGTCCGGGGGCCAGAACCTTTACCAGCCGTCGGTGTGCAGCACCGAGCGAGGGTCGCCCCACAATGCCGACGACTACGATCCGCGGCTCGCGCCCCTGAGCTACAACTACACGAACAATGGAACCGCCTGCGTGGGCCAGCAGATCCAGCCGCTGACCAGCGACAAGACCGTTCTGCATGCTCTCGCCAATTCGCTGACCGCGACGGGTTCTACCTCCGGCCATCTCGGGCTTGGCTGGGGCTGGTACATGATTTCCCCCAATTTCAGCTTCCTGTGGCCAACCGCCAGCCAGCCGGCAGACTACGGCACCGCCAACCTGGTCAAAGCCATCGTGTTCATGACCGACGGCGACTTCAACTCGCCCTATTGCAACGGCGTGATCGCGGCCAACGCCGGCAGCGGCAGCGGCAGCGGCAGCAGCCACATCAACTGCAACGCCCCCAACGGCACATCGCAGGTGCAGGCGCAGGCGCTGTGCGACGCCATCAAAGTGTCCTCCAACAAGATCATCCTCTACGTCGTGGGTTTCGACCTTGCCGGCAACACCAACGCGCTGAACTTCCTTCAGGGATGCGCGACGCCGGGCAAATTCTATCAGGCCGACACTGGAATCGATCTGAATGCGGCCTTCGCTCAGATCGCCGGCGACTTGTCGCAGCTTCGCGTCTCGAAATAGGCTAGCTGGCCGCCCGCGCGCCGGCGACGTCGAGGTCCAGCCGAAACCGCCGCCCGCCCGGATAGGCGGCGAGCGCCGCGCGCTGCTCCGCCTCGGTGAGCCCGACAAAGCTCACCACCAGGATCTCCTCGGGGGCATCGATCGACGGCAAGGCAAATGTGGCAAGCTGCGCGCCATCTTTCGTTACCAGTCGCAGCATCCCCGATCTCTTGTTGCTCATCACGCTCTCCGGCTCAGTCGATGGTGAAGCAACGCAAACCGTCCCTCACGGTTTCCGCACAAGGCGGTGAACCGGGCGCCAGGCGACGCCGGGCAGGGGCTGAGCGGGCGCGGCGCGGGCCGCGCTTGTGTGGACCTGCGGGACTGATAGAGTCCGGGCAAGGCACCAGCGGAGCCGGCGCATGAAACATCTGCAGACGAGGAACCCGTTCCTCTATTTCTGGCATCACCCCCGGCGCACGGGCTTCATCATCTTCAACGTGATCGTTCTGCTCCTGCTCGCGGGCTGGGCCGTGGCGGTCAATTCCCTGAGCGACGACGGCATCGGCGCCCTGCCCAATCTGATGCTGGGATATACGGGGATAGCGCTGGTGGCGGTTGGCTGGATCGTTGGCTGGATCGCCTGGGCGATCATGGTGACGTCGCGGCATGCCCGGCATCCCGGCCCCGCCGCCCCGCCGGCCCCGCCGGCCCCGCGGGCCGACCAGTAGACAATTTTGTAGCGGCGTATTGCCGGCGCGAGCCCAGAAACACTGGGCAACAGGTCGACCGGCCGCGCGCCTCCGGCATTAAGGTCCGCTTAACCACGACGATCGCCTTGCTGAGATGCCGATAACCGGCAAAGTCAGGAGACTTCACATGTCGATCAGTGGAGTGGGCGGCGGTGCGCAGCTGCGCAGTTTTCAGCCACCCACCTTCAGTTCGCTCGATAGCGATTCGAGCGGGGGCATTACGCTCCAGGAGTTGGAGTCGGCGGCGCCGGGCGGTGCCTCCGACAGCAAGAGTACGGCACGGGCGCAGAAGCTGTTTGCTGCAATGGACAGCGACCAGAACGGGTCTGTTTCGAGCAGTGAGAAAGACGCCTTCGACAAAAAGCTCAGCGATCAGCAGAGCGCCGCGCAGTTCATGGCGCAACTGTTCGGAACGAGCAAGGCGCAGCAGCCGAGCAACCAAGACGTGTTTGCGGCCACCGACAGCAATGGTGACGGATCGGTCAGCCTTGACGAGTTCTCGAGCGGCGATTCCGCCGACGGGATTTCGTCCGACAATCTGAGCAAGCTGTTCGGCATGATCGACAGCAACGGCGATGGCAGCGTCAGCAGCACCGAGTCATCGAGCTTCCTCGACGCGGTGAAATCGAGCGTCCAGTCGGCGGATCAAGGTGGCCCGCAGGGCGCTGGCGGCCCGCCGCGCGGTGGCCCTCCGCCGGGCGGTCCTCCGCCGGGCCCGCCTCCGGGCGAGCAGTCGGCCGACAGCACCGACAGCACCAGCTCGACGAGCGCCATCGACCTCCTCAAGATCGCCGCCAACGCCTACGCCTCTTCGTCCAGCTCGACGACCACCGGGAGCAATTCGTCGGCCACGAGCTCGGCCAGCAACGACCTCTTGTCGATGCTGAGCAGCCTGCTCGACAAGGCGGCCTAACCGGCCGCCCGACGCGGGGGCGGCCTCGGCCGCCTCCGTTCAGGCCGCCAGTGCCAGGGTGACGGTCTGGCGCAGCCCGCCGTCGGGGCGGTTCTCGATGACGATGGTCCCCCCGAACCGCTCGACGATCTCTTTGGCGATGGCGAGGCCGAGTCCAGCCCCTTCAATGGTCCGGCTGCGTCCAGGGTCTGCCCGGAAGAAGGGCTCGAAGACATTGGCCAGCAGCGGCTCTGGAATGCCCTGCCCTTCGTCATCGACGACGATCTGCGCGAACGCCCCGACGAGCCGCAGCGAGACCGTCGCGCCGCCCCCATGAGTGGCGGCGTTGATTACCAGATTGCGCAAGGCGCGGCGCAGCGCCAGCGGCCCGGCACGAACCTGGGCCCGTTCGATCGGGCCGGTCGCGACTGGCAGTTTGGCAGCCAGGAGTTCTGCGGCTGTCTCCGCGAGCAGACGATCGAGCGCCAGCTTTTCCTGATCCTCGCCGGCGCCCTCTTCGCGCACGAGGCGAATGGCGCTGTCGGCGATCAGATCGAGTTCGGCGAGATCGGCGAGCCAGCTCTCGCGTTCCTCGTCGGGCAGGAATTCGGCCCGCAGCCGCATCCGCGTCATCGGCGTGCGCAGGTCATGGCCGGCGGCCGCCACGAGCCGCATCCGGCTTTCCATCGCGGCCTTCAGGCGGTCCGACAGGAGATTGAGGGCGGAGGCGGTGTGGCGCGCTTCGCCCGAGCCGACCTCGGGGATCTGCGGCAGCACGCCATCCGGCCCGACCGAGGCAATCGCCCGCTCCAGCATGGCAAAGGGCTGGGTCACCCGCCGGGCCATGACCAGCGCCACGGCGACAATGCCCAGCACCACCAGCAGCAGCCAGGCGCCGAGGGCAACCCACAACTGCGTCGGCGGCGGCATCGGCCTGGGGAATTCGAAGATGGTCCAGCGGCCGTCAGGGTTCTGGTAAGAAGCGATCGGCTGGCCGGTCGTTGCATCGTCGGTGACGGTGACGATCCCATCCTTGCCCTGTGCCACGAGAGCCGCCTTGAGGGCCGCCGTCAGTTCCGGACGCGGCTTGCCCGCTGCGGGGGCGGCCGAGATCACTTCCCGTGGCTTAGGCGGCCGGTCGGACGACGGACCGTTGGGCGGAGAGGGCGGCCGAGGACCGTTGCCTCCAGCAAAGTCGGCGGAAAACGCGATGTGCTGCGCCATCGGTCCGACCATGCGGACGGAATCGCCGCTCGACAGCAGCACCGCGGTCAGGGCCGTCGCCGTCAGCACCACCGCCACGATCGAGCCGATCAGGATCAGCGCGAACTTGACCTGCAGCGACTGCATCAGGCCCCATCCTCGCGCTCGACATGCGTGGCGAGCTGATAGCCGCCATTGCGGACAGTCTTGAACAGCGGCTCGTTCAGCACTTCGCCGAACTTCTTGCGCAAGCGGCTCATCAGCACATCGATCGAGCGGTCGAACGGTCCGGCGTCGCGACGCTGTGTCAGATCGAGAAGCTGCTCGCGCGACAGGACGCGCCCCGGCCTGTCAAGAAACGCGAGCAGCAACTCGAACTCGGCGCCGGTGAGCTCGACGTGCTGGCCGCTG
>JANXSI010000334.1 GCA_025352765.1 Devosia sp.
TATATCGTGCTGGCCGACGACCGCATGATGTACCCGCCCTACTGGCTCGAGGGCCTCGTCCGCGGTGTCCGGCCGGGCGCCAAGGAAGTGCTTTTCTATCGCGGCCGGCGCGTGAACGAGAGCCGAAACGCTGCGGACGCAAGCGGCTCGCTGTCGACGGCCGCGATCGGCACGGACGAGGGCGACATCGTGCCGATTGGCCGCTGGGGGGTGCTGTATCCGCCCGCGGCCTTCGACCCACGCACCACCGATCGCCAGTTGCTGCTGACGCTGGCACCCGCCGCCGAGGATGCGTGGCTGTATTGCATGGCGAGGGCCGCCGGGACGGCGATGCGCGCGGTGCTGCCCCCCGATCATGTCTACGGCCGGGCCCTGCCGGCAGGGCCTGCGGACGACGCCGACCCGACAGTTGACCTTGTGGCGACGGACAGCCTGCTGGCGGTACTGGGGGTCCACACCCGCCACAGCCTGCCGGCACGCGATCCAGGCTAGAAGTCGCTGACGGAATAATTGTTGCGACCGCGACTCCACCGGCGTGTCGGGCGTCGTGCGGCTGCCGGCGAATGGGGCCCGGCGCCCGCCCGGGCGCTGCTGGCTCCGTTCGGGCGTGCCGGTACGGCTACAGGCCACGCCCGGTGCAAATCGCGATGCCAAAACTGTGTATTTTTGCGCCGGTAAACCCAGCTCCCCCCGGGACAAGTCCTTGATAACAAGGGGGAGTTGGTACCGCCTTCCCGGTTCGAACGGGAGACCCCTAGATCCACAATCTAGTGCTCTAACCAGCTGAGCTAAGGCGGCCCAAGGCGCGCCGGACCATATGTCGGTGGGCTGGCGCTGACAAGGGCGAAAAGCCGCCTTTTTCCCGTAAGCTTGCCGGGCGCCGCTTAACCACAAAAGCGTTTGGATGGCCCGAAATGTCGGCAAAACTGGACCACTCCGGGCCAGCGCTATACTTAGGACAAGATTAAGTCTTGGGTCGGGATTGTGCCGGTCTGGCACGGTTTTGGGGTTTTGGCGGTTGGACGCAGAGTGGATCATATCGCCGACCGGGCGCCGGATTCTGGCGCATTGGCTTGACCACCGGCCGGCCTGGCTGTGGTCGGCCGACGGCGAGACGCTGATCTGGCACAACCCGGCCGCCCGTTTTTTCAACGGCAAGCTGAAGAAAACCGGGCTCAAGCTGTCCGCCGAGGCGGTGCCGATCCGCGGGCAGGTCAGCCGGCTGATCCGGCTCGGCTCGGTCGGCCGGTCGAGCCTCAGCCGCGTGCAATTGCTGGCGGGCGGACGCCCGCTGTCGGAAACCTGCTCGTGTACGCCGCTCCGCCTGCCGGACGGCGAACTGGCGCTCTTGGTGGTTGGCATCGATGCCGTCGATGACGAGGTGATCGCGGCCGCCGGGGGGCTGACCGCGGACGCCATGACCGAAGCGCTGTTTCCGCCCGGGACGGACTATGTCGTCGTCAGCGACGGCCGGGCGGTTGGCGCGAGCCGAGGCCAGAACCATCGCGCCGCGAGTCTCGATCCCACCCATTTGCCCGCCGACGGCGACGGGGTCACACGCATTCAGGCGAGCCCGCATGGCGCTGAGCTGGTGCTCCTCGCGCCAGGATCGCACCCGGCGTCGATTGCCGACATCCGGGCCGACGAGGGCATGAGCGACGACCGCTTCGGCTACGAGGTTCTGGGCGACGATGACGGCCTCGATCTCGCCGACACGCCCGAACCGCTGCTGCCGATGGGGCTTTCGCCCATCGCCGAGCCCCCATCAGACGACGCGGTAGCACACGACCACTGGGTCGAGCCGATGCCACATCCGCCCAGCGACGACCATGCGCTGTCGTCGCTGTTCGACCGGCTGGCCGACGACGCCGGGCTCTATACGCCGCTGACCTTGGCCGACGAGGTATTCACCGCGCCGCCCGCCGCGGAGGCAGAGACGGCCGCGCCTGCCGAGGCAACCCCGGAAGCGCCGCCCGAGCTGGTAGTGCCCCCTGCTCCGCCCGAGCCCCCGGCTCCGCCGCAGCCCGACCTGATCGCGGCGGTCATCGAGTATGAAGACGATCCCGAGGACTTTGAACTGCCTGTGGCCGTCGAACCTCCGCGATCGCACTGGATGATCACCGGACGCGGGTTCCGGGCGCTGACGCCCGCAGCCGTGTCGCCCCCGGAGCCCGAGGTCGCGCCCCCCCCCGAGCCCGCGCCGCCGGATGCCCCCGAGCCGACTGCCGAGGGTACTGAGCCGATCGCTGCGACCGCCGATGCCATGGCGGACGACGGCGACGCGCCGACATCCGCCGCCGAAGCGGCGCCGGATGCGGACGCCGTCGATCGCGTCTCGCGCTACAATTTCGAGGAACTGGGCCGCATCCTGACCGACCGTGTGTCGGCCGAACCGGCCCGCGACGACGCACCGGTGCCGGCGCGCGGTGCGGCGCCCGAGGGCGTCATCAATCTCAGCGCCGAAACGCTCGTCCTCAACCGGTTGCCGCTGGCGATCCTGGTGTTCCGCGACCAGCAGGTGCTGTTCGCCAACCGGGCCCTCACGGACCTGTTGGGATATGAGAGCGTTGAGGCGCTGCGCAGCGCCGGCATTGCGTCGATCTTTCCGGCCTCCGAGGATGCCGGTGCGGGACCTGTCAACCGCCTGATGCGCCGCGACGGCTCGCCGATGCCGGTCAACGCCCGGCTGCAGTCGGTGAGCTGGCAGGGCCGCGCCGCGCTGATGCTGTCGGCGAGCCCGGCCGATCCGGTGCGTGGGCACGAGGGCGCCGTGCGCGCCTTCGCCGAAATCGCCGCCGAGGCGCGCGAGGACGGCTTTCTGGTCGCCGACCGCGCTGGCGTCGTGACGCAATTGTCGGCGCATGGCACCGTCATCCTCGGGCGCCCGGCCTCCGACGTCCTCGGCAAGCCGCTGGCGATTTTGGTCAGCAAGACCGACATGGAGCCGCTGCGCGCCTTCCTCGAAAAGCCGGCCCGCTTTGCCGAAACCGCCCGCCCGCGCCTCGTCGCGGCCGGCGAGGACGGCAACAGCACGATCGTGCTGTTCGCCGAAGGCCAGGCCGGCATCGTCACGGGCTATTTCGGCTTTGTCAGCAAGCGCCCCGCGCCGCCGGTGCCCGCGACCCCCGACTACGACCTCGACCCCTCGATGCTGGCGCGCCTGAGCCGCGGTATAAGGCGGCCGCTCAACTCGATCATCGGCTTTGCCGACATCATGCGCACGGCAGCTCCGGGCGCGCTGGACGCGACCCGCACCACCGAATACGCCCGCGACATCCGCACCGCCGGTCTCGAGATCGCTGTGCTGGTCGACGAGCTCGAGGATTTTACCCGGCTGCGCGATGGCCGCTACGCGCCCCGGCCCTCCGATGTCGATCTCGCGGCGCTGCTCGAATCGTGCATGGCGCGGGTGCGAACCCAGGCCGGAACCGCGCGGGTGCTGGTGCGCAGCGCGATCTCGACGCAACTGCCGCGCATCCGGGCCGATCGCGCCTCGCTCGGTCAGGCGCTGCTCAACCTGCTCGCCAGCGCCATTGACCAGACGCCGGTGGGCGGATCTGTCATCCTGTCGGCGCAGGCCGACGACGATGGCAGCATCGCCATCCACGTCCGCGACGGTGCGGAAAATACCGCCGATCTCGGCGACCGGTTCGTGGTGTTCCGTGACGGCGTCGACCGCGAGGGCGAGGTGCTGGGGCCGGTGCGCTCGAGCGTCGGGCTGGCGCTCACCCGCTCGCTGCTGGCGGTGAATGCCTGTTCGCTGTCGGTCGATCCGACCGCCGGCGTCGGCACGCTGTTTTCCCTGCAGATTCCAGCCGAGCTGATCGTCAAACAGTAGGCGCCGCATTGGCAACCCCAGCGTTCCCCGCTAAATGGACTCGACCGCTTTTTTGGGAAGCATCCCGTGAAATTGTTTGAGCCCGGAGAGGACCCGAGCCCCGTGCTCGGCCTTTCCCGATGACCGGGTTTGTCGTGCGCGCGGTGGCGCGCTTCGTTCTGACCGTCGTCGTCACGGCGGCGATCGCGCTTTGGCTGCTTGGACTCGCCCCCACCCCGGCCGGCAGCGCTCAGCCGGACCTCTTCGGCAATTTCGGCAGTGCGCCGATCGGAGCGGCCCTTGCGGTGACGTTACCGCTGATCCTGATCGCGCTGATCCTGTCGGCGGCGCTTGGCGCCGGACTCGGCATCTGGGCGGCGCGGCGCCCGGGATCGCTGGTCGACCGGGCCCTGCGCGCGCTGCTGCGGATCGGTGGCGCGGTCCCGAGCTTCTGGCTCGGCACGCTGCTGGTGCTGCTGTTTTCGGCGACGCTCCGGTGGCTCCCGGCCGGGGGCTTCGTGCCGTGGCAGGTCAATCCGCTGGTGGCGCTCAGTTCGCTCATCCTGCCCGCCCTGGCGCTGGCGCTGCCGCAGGCGGCGCGGCTCGGCTCGATGGTCCGCCGGGCCCTCGTCGATGCACAGACCGCGCCCTATCTGGTCGCTGCTGAGGCCAGGGGTCTGACGGCCGATGCCGCGATGCGCCGGCACGGCCTGCGCAACGCCCTGCTCGCCGTCCTTGGGGCGCTCGGCCCGCAGGTGACGACGCTGATCGCCGGCGCGTTGGTGGTTGAAAACGTATTCTATCTCTCGGGCCTCGGTCGACTGCTGTTCGACGCAGTGGCCGCGCGGGACCTCGCTAGCGTGCGGGCGGCCGCCCTGGTGCTGATCGTGCTGCTGGCCGGCGCGGTGCTTCTGGCCAGGCTCGGTGCCGGCTGGGCCGATCCGCGCGTTCATGCGGAGCGCAAGGCGTGACCGATACCCTCGCCTTGCCGCGGACCGGCCGCTTCGGCCCCTCGCGCTTTCGCATCGGCGCCATTGCGACCCTAGTGCTGTTGCTGGTCGGGTTCGTGTCGATCGTCTGGACGCCCTATCCGGTCACCAGCCTCGATGTTGGTTCGGTGCTGCAGGCCCCGGGTGGCGCGCATTGGCTGGGGACCGACCAACTCGGCCGCGACGTGCTCTCCCTGATCATGAAGGGGATCCTGACCAGCTTCGTCGTCAGTGCCGTCGCGGTGTTCATCGGCGCCGTCATCGGCGTCCCCCTGGGCTGGTTGGCCAAGAGCTGGCCCGGGCCTGCCGACAAGGCGATCGGCACGCTGGGCGAGGCGTTGCTGACCTTCCCGCCGCTGCTTCTCGCGGTGATCCTTGCGGCAGTGGCGGGCCCCGGCATCCTCAATATCATGCTGGCGATAGGCCTGTCGGTCGCCCCGGCGTTCCTGCTTGCCACACGCGACGGCCTACTGGCCATCGAGCGGCTCGACTATGTGGCTGCGGCGCGCCTCGCCGGCACCGGCCGGGTCGAGACGGTGCGGCGGCAAGTGCTGCCCAATCTGTCGCCGCTGCTTCTCGCGCAGGTCTTTACCCAGCTCGCCACGGGCGTCATGGCCGAGGCGGCCCTCGGCTTCGTCGGCCTCGGGGTCCAGCCGCCGGCCTCGAGTCTCGGACTGCTGCTCCGGGACGCGCAAAGCTACGCGTCGGTCGCTCCGGTGCCGCTGCTGCTCGGCGGTCTTGCCCTGATCGCCATCGTCCTCGCGGTCACCACCGCGGCGCTTGGCCTGCGGGACGGGCTACCCGCCTATCTCCGCCGCGTCGGGGATGAGCCATGAGTACGGTGATGCTCGACAAGTTCAGCGTCTCGATCGGCGGCAAACCCGTCCTCAGCGACATCAGCTTCCTCCTCAACCAGGGCCAGCGCCTCGGCGTGGTGGGCCGCACTGGTGCCGGGAAATCGATCCTCGCGCGCGCCATCGTCGGGCTCTTGCCGAACGGCGCGACAACTACCGGCAGCCTGCGGCTCGACGATGCGCCCCTGCCCGACGATGGCGCTGCCCTCGCCAAGCTGCGCGGCAAGCGCATCGGGCTCCTCTTGCAGGATGCGGCCGAGGCGATGGATCCGCTGGCAACGGCCGGCGCCCACATCGCCGAAGCCTTGACGGCGGCCGGCGAGACGGCGGACCTCGCGGCGCAGACCGGCCAGTGGCTCGCCGACGTCGGCCTCGATCGTTCGCTCGCCGGCCGCTATCCGCGGGACCTCACGGCCGGCGAACGCAGCCGCGTCATGCTGGCGGTTGCCCTATGCGGCAAGCCGGATCTGCTGATCGCCGACGAGCCGCTGGCGCACCTCGATGTGCTGGCGCAGCGGCAGGTGATCGGTCTCATCGAAAAGCTCTGCGACTCCCGGCAGATGTCGCTGCTGCTCATCGCCCACGATCTGAAACTGGTGGCGCTGCTCTGCACCCGGGTCATCGTGCTCGAGGCCGGGCGGATCGTCGAGGCCGGCGACAAGGCCGAAGTGTTCGGCCGCCCCAAACACGCGCACACGCGGCTGCTGATGACGGCGGGGCGGCACCGCGCTCGCACACTGATGCGCACGCCGATCGGCGCTGTGCTGCTCGAGGTGCGCGACG
>JANXSI010000427.1 GCA_025352765.1 Devosia sp.
CCCTTGCGCACCCATTCGATGTCGGCGCCCAGCCGCTCGGCGATGTTGCTCATCTCGTTCATGAAGCTGATCTTGGTGGCGAGCATGGCGTTGGCCGCATATTTGGTCAGCTCGGCGCTGCGCACGTCCATGACGATCATCTTGTCGTGGTTGCGCTGGAACGGCGCATAGAGTTCGCGCAGCACGCGCTCGGCCTCGGCACTATCGGTGCCCACGATGATGCGCTCGGGCCGCTGGCAATCGGCGACGGCCGAGCCTTCCTTGAGAAATTCCGGGTTCGACACCACGTGGAACGCCGGCGCCGGGCGGCCTGACTGGGCCAGCGCGTCGTCGATAGTGGCGCGCACCTTGTCGGCGGTGCCGACCGGCACGGTGGATTTGGTGGCAATGACGCGGCTGCCGGTCATGTGCTCGCCGATGGTGCGGGCGACGGCGAGGACGTATTTGAGGTCGGCCGAGCCGTCCTCGTCGGGCGGCGTGCCCACGGCAATGAAGATCACCGCACCATGTTCGACCCCGGCCCTCGCGTCGGTGGTAAAGCGCAGCCGCTTTTCGTCGACGTTGCGTTTGACCAGTCCGTCGAGGTCCGGCTCGAAGATCGGGACCTGTCCGGCATTGAGCCCGGCGATCTTGCCGGCATCGATATCGATGCAGACGACGTCGTTGCCCATATCCGCAAGCACCGCGGCCTGCACCAGTCCAACATAGCCGACGCCAAAAACCGAAACTTTCACGTAATCGTCTCCACAAGGCGCGTTTCCCCTAGCACCATCGGGCCAAAGCTGGCCAGTCGCCCGCCGCCGCAAAAGCTCCACCGGGCCGCCATCGCCGGGCCTTTGTGGCGCCCGGTTGGGCATGCTAGCAATTTGCCCGCGGCCGAGGAGCGACCGCTTGTGAGGGCAGGATCATGAAATTGAAGTTCGCCGGATTGGGCGCCGTCGCCGCTGTGGCGTTGATGGTCGGGTTGAGCATCACCGGGGCAATGGCTGAGGATCGTCGCTACGCCACCGGCGCCAAGCTGACGCCGCCCGAGCTCAAGCAGTCGATCGCCCAGGCCCCGGTTTACCGCGATTTCCTGCCCCAGGCGGTCGATCTCAGCAAATACATGCCGCCGGTCGGCGATCAGGGCAATCAGGGCTCGTGCGTGGGCTGGGCCACCGCCTACGCCGCCCGCGCCTATTACGCCGAGCAGGTCGAGCACCGCGACACCGCCCTGCCGCAGAACGTGCCGAGCCCCGCCTGGCTCTACAATCTCATCCATGACGCCAACAATTGCGACAGCGGCTCGCTGGTCCCCGATGCGATGGAGGTGCTGCGCTCGGGCGCGCTGTCGCTCAAGGAATTCCCCTACGACGACACCAAGTGCCCGCGGCCGCTGCCGCCGCTGCGCGCCAAGGCCACCGACTTCAAGATCGACAGCTACGAGGCGGTGTTCGACCAGCAGCGCGGACTGGTCGATCTCGATGGCGTCAAGGGCGCCCTCGCCAAGGGCAACCCGGTGGTCGTCGTCGGCATCCTCGACAAGGCGTTCATGAATCTGAGCCCGCTGCACAAGGTCTGGCATGCCGATGCCGACAGTCCGAGCGAGGGCGGCCACGCCTTCACCATCGTCGGCTATGACGACCGGACGAAAATCTTCAAGTTCATCAACTCCTGGACCACCGGCTGGGGCGACCAGGGATATGGCTATCTGACCTACGACACCTTCCTTGCACGCATCGCGGAAGGCTACATCATGCATCTGCCGGGCGATCCGGAGATTGCGCTCGCCGAAGCCGATTTCGCTCCGACCCCGGTCGAGGACGTGCAGGTGTTCACGCCGCCGGTGCTCAACGTCCATCCGACCAGCGCCAGCCGTGACGTCCTGGCGACGACCGCATCGGTCGACGTCGGCCCGCTCGCCTGCGGCAAAGTGGATATCGCCACCGATGCCGATGGCAACAGCGTTGCCACAGGCTTTGTCGGTACCGAGGCCGAGCTCGATCGCGTCGGCGAGGCGCTCAAGGGCAAGGTCGACGACAACCAGGTGGCCCTTGCTCCCTGGCCGGCGTGCGAACTGCAGCTGACGCTCGCCAGCCAGCTCGGCGACAGCGACGTGCCGCAGGCGGTGATCGATCCGCAGGCGCCCAAGGTGGGCGACGCCCTGCAGATCGGCGTCCAGTCGCCGGGCTTTGCGAGCTACCTCTATGCCGCCTATTTCTCGGCCGACGGCACCGTCCTCAACCTGACGCAGCCCACCTCGCTCGATCTCAAGGCCAAGGCGCCGCACACCCAGGTGAAGTTCGGCGACCAGCAGCC
>JANXSI010000464.1 GCA_025352765.1 Devosia sp.
ACGAGCCCGTTCACCAGCTGTTGCGCGAGAATTGCGGTAAGGGTCATCGGTGATGGTCCCGAGAGGCGGGCGGAGGAGGATCCCCCGCCCGCAGGGTTGGGACGGTTACTGAGCCAGCGCCCAGGCGCCGCTCTTGCCCTCGAGCACGATGAAGTTCGAGCGGGCGAGCGTGCGGTCGTCGCGGAAGACGATCTCACCGGCGAGGCCATCCTTGAAGTCGGACTTCTGCAGCGCGTCGATGACCTTGGCGCTGTCGGTGCCGCCGGCGGTCTTGATCGCTGAGGCCAGCAGTTTCATGCCGTCATAGGTCAGCGCCGCGTAGGGGCCGGGGGCGTTGCTGAACTTGGCCTTGTAGGTGTCGGCAAACGCCTTGGCGTTGGGCAGGAAGTCGGGGGTCGGGCTCGACAGAGCGAGCACGCCTTCGGCGGCATCGGCACCGGCGAGCTTGAACAGCTCGGTCGAGGTCGAACCGTCACCGACGATGATCAGGCCGGTGTAGCCGCCTTCGCGCAGCTGCTTGATGAACGGTCCGCCATCGGCATAGTAGGCGGTCCAGAACACAGCATCGGCACCCGACGCCTTGATCTTGGTGACGACAGACGAGAAGTCCTGCTCGCCCTTGTTGACCGTCTCAAACGACGGAACGGCGCCGCCCGCGCCCGTGAAGGCGGTCTGCGCGAGGGTCGCGAGATCCTGGCTGTAGGCGTCGCCTTCGTTGACGATCGCCAGCGCCTTGATGCCCTTGGTCTTGAACACTTCAAGCGCCTTGGCCACCTGGTCGTTGCCGGTCGAATTGATCATGAAGACGTTGCCCGGATTGGCCGGGATCAGCTTGGTCGAGTTGGCGGCGGTGATCACCATCGGCAGCTTGGCGTCGCCGAAGATCTTGAGCGTCGGGATGGTCGCGCCCGAGCAATAGCCGCCGACGACGCCCGAGATGCCGGACGAGGCGAGCTTGGTGGCGGCGTTCACCGCCTGCTGCGGATCGCAGCCGTCGTCACCGACGACCATCGAGTAAGTGTCGCCACCACCGGCAGCGTTGAGTTCGTCCATGGCGATCTGCACCGCATTGGCCATGTCCTGACCATAGGTCGCTTCCGACCCGGTGGTCGGCACGAGGACGCCGATCTTGATCTCGGCGGCCAGAGCCGGCGTGATCAGAGCTGCCGCGACGGCCAGTGCGGCCACGGTCGATCTCAGAGAAGTTCGCATGTGTCGTCTCCCTGTTGAAGTCTGTTTTGTCCACCGCGCCGACCTGTCAAAGACCCGGTCAAGCCTGCGGTGCAGGAGATGCGTCTCCCTCGCATCTTGTCGACAGATTGCACACAGCAAACTTTTCTGTCAACGCTTGGGTGGTTTTTGAACAGGGGGTCATCATGGTGATCCAGGCCAAGACAAAGAAAGCCAGTGGCGCGCGGCCGAGCCGGGGCGGCAGCGTCCAGGCCGTTTACGAGCAGTTGCGCCAGTCGATCGTCGAGCTCGAGCTGCCGCCGGGAAGCCCGCTCGACGAGGTGCGGCTGTCGCAACAGTTCGTGATGTCCCGTACCCCGATCCGCGAGGCGCTGGTGCGGCTGGTGGCGGACGGGCTGGTGACCACGCTGCCCAACCGCAGCACGATCGTGGCGCCGATCGATTTCGAGCGGCTGCCGGTCTATTTCGAGGCCCTGTCGCTGATGTATCGGGTCTCGACCCGGGCGGCCGCGGTGCGTCACACGCTTGCCGACCTCGAACAGATCCGGCGGCACCAGGCCGCCTATGAAGTCGCCGTGGAGCGGCGCGACATCAGCGCGATGATCGCCACCAATCGCGATTTCCACGTCGCCATCGCCGAGGCCGGGGGCAATCCTTACTTCACCAGCTTCTTTTCGCGCCTCCTCGATGAAGGACGCCGGTTGCTCCGCCTGTACTACTACCAGCCCGCCGAGGATCATCTGCCGCGCCGCTACGTCGCCGAGCACGACGCCATGGTCAAGGCGATCGAGAATCGGAACGCCGAGCGCTGCGACGAGCTGGGCGCCGCGCATGCCGCCCAGATCGTCGAGCAGATCCAGGACTACATCGCGCGCAACATGACGACGGCGATGCGGCTTGGCCCGGGTGAGCCGCCGTCCATTCGGCGGCGCACTGCCAAGGGCTGATCAGTCCTCGCGCAACGCCATCAGGCTGGCGTTGCCGCCTGCCGCGGCTGTGTTGATGCTCACCGACATCTCGTGCACCAGCATGTCGGTGTTGACGTCACCCGACGCCATCACCGGAACGATCGGGCCGGCAAAACCGGCGACAATGCGCTGTACCTCGAGCACGCGGCCGGCATCGCCTTCGACAAGGACGGCATCCACTCCCTCCTCGGCTCGCCAGTCGTCGGACAACCGGGCATCGGCTGGTGCCATCGCAACCACCGCAGCGGTCCCCAGCAGAGTCGCATCGATCACGGCCCGGTTGCCGCTCATGGCAACCGCCTCGAGCTGGAGGCTCAGGCCCTCGCGGGATTGCGGCAGAACGAGCACCTCGCCACGCGCGATGGTGCGGTAGAGGTTGGTCTCACCCACCGGTCCGGCGAGCGCTTCGATCCGGCTCGCGGTGTCGACCGGCCGGCGCCTGGTCAGGCGACGGACGTAGAGCGGTCCGCCCGCCTTCGGTCCAGTTCCCGAGAGCCCGTGCCCGCCGAAAGGCTGGACGCCGACCACGGCACCGATGATGTTGCGGTTGACGTAGATGTTGCCGGCGCGAATGCGCGAGGTGACGCGATCGATGGTTTCG
>JANXSI010000485.1 GCA_025352765.1 Devosia sp.
CCGTCGACAAGTTCGAGTACCGCCGCGGCTACAAGTTCTCGACTTACGCCACCTGGTGGATCCGGCAGGCGATCACCCGCTCGATCGCCGACCAGGCACGTACCATCCGTATCCCGGTGCACATGATCGAGACGATCAACAAGATCGTCCGCACCTCGCGCCAGATGCTGCACGAAATCGGCCGCGAGCCGACGCCCGAGGAATTGTCCGAAAAGCTGCAGATGCCTTTGGACAAGGTCCGCAAAGTGCTGAAGATCGCCAAGGAGCCGATCAGCCTCGAGACGCCGATCGGCGACGAGGAAGATTCGAACCTCGGCGATTTCATCCCGGATTCGAATGCGATCCAGCCGATCGACGCGGCGATCCAGTCGAATCTGCGCGAGACGACGACGCGTGTGCTGGCCTCGCTCACGCCGCGCGAGGAACGCGTGCTGCGCATGCGCTTCGGCATCGGCATGAACACCGACCATACGCTGGAAGAAGTCGGCCAGCAGTTCTCGGTGACGCGCGAGCGCATCCGGCAGATCGAGGCGAAGGCGCTGCGCAAGCTCAAGCATCCGAGCCGCAGCCGGAAGCTCAGAAGCTTCCTCGACAACTGAGACCAAAGGCCCGGAGCGATCCGGGCCTTTTTGTTTCTGCCAATGGATGCTGGGGATTGTCTTCCACAATCAGCCACTTGGCTCCGTGTCGCGAGCTTGGACGAGACCGTTCTGTGGTGCGCGGACCGGTGTGCCACATCCGTAATTCTTACAGGGGAACAAGTGCCAATAAGTCATACAATCCATCGTGTGATTTAATCGGTCATAAACTTCTGCCTGCGCATTTATGTGCCCGGACCCGGTGTCATTGACCCTCGGTCGTTGCGCGCCGAAGCGGTGCGCGTTGGCTATTGCCCCGGGGGGGAGCGACCTGCATGAAACTATCTAAATTTGCCGTTGTGGCCGGAGCAGTGATTGTCCTCGGCGGCGCGGCACTCGCCGCCTTCAACGCGGTGAGCGCAGTGGCTCTCGACAGCGCGTCGAACAGCCTGGCCGAGCAGACGACGGCGGCGCTGGAAGGCGATCGCGATCTTGTCGCCGCGGTGCTCAATCTCAAGCTCGACGTCGTCCAGGTGCAGCAGTTTCTGACCGACGTGTCAGCCACGCGGGGCCTTGATGGGCTCTACGACGGCTTTGACAAGGCCAAGGCCTTTGCGGACAAATTCGCCGTCGATCTTTCCAGCGCATCAAAGCTGGCGGAAACGCTTCACCTTCCGGCGGTGAGCGATGCGCTCGGCAAACTGGATGGCGCGTTTGAACCGTACTACGCCACGGGGCAAAAGATGGCCCAGGCGTATGTCGCCGAGGGACCTCAGGCCGGCAATGTGCTGATGGGCGATTTCGACGCCACAGCGTCCGAGATGGGCGCATCGGTGGACGCGATGCTGGCGGCCGTCGAAACCTCGTCGGCCGAAGCGCGCAGCACGGCCGCCGCGAGTCGCGAGGCCTTTGCCGGCGGAGCGCGGAACAACCTGATTCTCGAACTCGCGACGTACTCCATTCTGATTGCGGGGATCATCGCCATGGTCGGTTTCGTGTCGGGATATGTGTTGCCCCGGCTGCGGCTGCTCTCGGGGCAGATGCTCGCGATCGCCGAGGGCGATCTGGCGGTGCGTGTGCGCGGCTCGACGGTGTGGGACGAGTTGAAGGCGCTCGCGACCGCCGCCGACGTGTTCCGGCAGAACGCCCTGACGGTCGCGGCGCTCAACGACGAGCAGAAAGTCTTCCTGGCCCAGGCCGCCGATGCGGCCGGCCAGATCGCCGCCGTCTCCCGCGCGCAGTCCGTCATCGAGTTCAGCCTCGATGGCGAGGTGCTCGGGGCCAACGAGAATTTCTGCAAGACAGTCGGCTACGCGCCGGACGAGATCAAAGGTCGCCATCATCGCATGCTGGTGGACCCGACCTATTCCAAGTCGGCAGAGTACGTGGAATTTTGGCGCGGGCTGGGCCGCGGCGAGTTCCAGGATGGCGAGTACCTGCACATCGGCAAGGGCGGGCGCCAGGTGTGGCTGCAGGCAACCTATAATCCGATTCTAGACGTCAATGGCGTCCCCTACAAGCTCGTCAAGTACGCGACGGATGTCACCGCCCGCAAGGTGGCAGTCAATATGCTCGGCGCCGGGCTGACGAAGCTTGCGGAAGGCGACCTGTCCATTCGTATCGAGCAGTCGTTCGGCGCGGAATTCGATGGGGTGCGCACGGCATTCAACGAGACCGTGACAAAGTTCTCGGCGATCATTGCACAGCTGCGCGAAACGTCACGCTCGCTCAAGGTTGCAACGGGCGAAATTCTCGCCGGCACCAATGATCTTGCCGACCGCACCAGCAAGCAGGCGGCAGCGATCGAAGAGACGTCGGCCGCGATGGAGCAATTGGCGGGCACCGTGACGGCCAACGCCAAGCGCGCCGACGACGCCAATCAGCGGGCGCGTGCGGTCTCCAAGACTGCCGCCGAGACCGGCGACGTGATGCAGCGGTCGAACGACGCGATGGAACGCATCTCTACGTCGTCCTCGAAGATCTCCAACATCATCGGGTTGATCGATGACGTGGCGTTCCAGACCAATCTGCTGGCGCTCAATGCGTCCGTCGAGGCGGCCCGCGCCGGCGATGCCGGCAAGGGCTTTGCGGTGGTGGCGGTGGAGGTCCGGCGACTGGCGCAATCGGCCGCCAGTGCCTCGGCTGAGGTCAAGATGCTGATCGAGCAGTCGGCCAGCGAGGTGGCCGGTGGGAGCCGGCTCGTCGCGGAAGCCGCGCAGAAGCTCTCGAGCATGCTGTCGGGGGTCAAGGAAAGTGCCGCCTTGATCGAGGGAATCGCCTCGGCGAGCCAGGAGCAATCGAATGCCATTTCGGAGGTCACCACCGCCATTCGCGAGATGGACGAAATGACCCAGCACAATGCCGCGCTTGTCGAAGAGACCAATGCGGCGATCGAGCAGACGGAAAGCCAGGCAAACGAGCTCGATGCGATCGTCGAGGTCTTCGTGATGGCGGGCGCGGACTCCCGCAACACGCAGGCCGGGGCAAACAGGCTAAGGTCGGCCGCCTAGGCTTTTGAGCGACGGGTTTAGCTCGCTGTCTTCGACAGGAGATCAAACTATCTATGCGACAGCCCCCGGCCGATGGCCGCCGTGGCTGGAGTAGGATTAATTTCGATACGGAACGAAAGCGGCGATCCGGACCTGGACGACGAGGTCGAAGCGGTCGGCCCGCTAACGATGGATGTTCGGTCATCCCGAGAAGTGATTACTCCAAAGCATTGACCCAAAAGGATTCCCATCGTGAATTATCACAATGGGAAATCTATCAGCGCAAAAGTACAGCCTGCGACTTCTTTAAATCTCAATCCCGAAGGTAACGAACTTTCAATTCCTCGCGCCCAGTTTCGAGCCAAAGCGTACCGTGATGCAGCGGCCGCAGAAGAGGAATTCTCCGTGAAGCGACCGTCGATCAAACTGGCCCTGGGCGTGCTGTTCGCCTTCCTGACACTTGCCGCCGTCGGCCAGGGTGTGTTCGCCCTGGTCAACATATCGGGCATCAACGACGCGGCCATGGAGATCGGTACCAACTCGCTGAACGGTGTCGATCTCGCCCGCCAGCTCGACACGGATACCTCGAACTTCAGGCTGGCCGAGGTGGCGGTGATCGACGCCAACGACGACGTGACGACCAAAGCGGCCGCCACGGAAATGGAGGGTGCGACCGCAGTGCTCGCCAGTGACCAGACGGCCTACAAGGCCCAGATGACCACTGACAAGGATCGGGCGATCTATGCCGCCTACGAGGCAAAGTGGGCCGAGTACGAGGCGATGGACGCCAAGCTGATGCCGCAGTTCGCTCTCGCGACGACCCCGCCTGAGGCGATCCGGTTCTTCGCCACCGAGATGGCCGCGACGTTCGTCGAACTGGGCGACCTAGCGCAGCAGCTGACCGACAGCAACAAGGGCGATGCCGCCCAGAGCGTCGCCGACGCCGAAGCACATTTCGAGAGCGCCCGCTTCACCACATTCGTCGTTCTGGCCGCAATCATTGCCGCCGGACTCGGCTCGATCTGGTTCGGATTTGCCGGCATTGCCTCGCCGATCGGCCGGATCACGGCGCGGATGCGCAGCCTGACGCAGGGAGATAGAGACACGGCCGTTCCGTATATGGGCCGCGCCGACGAAATCGGCGCCATGGCGACGGCGCTCGAAGGCTTCCGCGAGGCAGCGATCGAGACGGTCCGACTGAACGGCGAGGCGGAAACCGCACGCCGTGGCGTCGAAGAGGCGCGAACCGGCACGGAGCAGGAGCGGGCCCGCAATGAAAAAGAGCGGCTGACGGTCGCCCAGTACCAGGCCGCGGCCGTCGAGCAGCTCGGGATCGGCCTGGCCAAGCTCGCCGTGGGCGAACTGGCCAGCATCGACGTGAAATTCGAAGGCGAGCTCGAGAACGTCCGTAGCGCGTTCAACCAGAGTGTCGCAAAACTCTCGACCATCGTCGGCGAACTGCGCGGCACGTCGCAGCAGTTGAAGACCGCGACCGGCGAGATCCTCGCCGGCACCAACGATCTCGCCGACCGCACCAGCAAGCAGGCGGCAGCGATCGAGGAAACGTCCGCGGCGATGGAGCAACTCGCCGGCACGGTGATGGCCAATGCCAAGCGCGCCGAAGATGCCAGCGCCCGGGCGCAGACGGTGTCGAAGACCGCCGCCGAAACCGGCGAAGTCATGCAGAAGTCGAACGACGCAATGGAACGCATTTCCACCTCGTCGTCGAAAATCTCCAACATCATCGGGCTCATCGACGACATCGCCTTCCAGACCAATTTGCTGGCGCTCAACGCCTCGGTCGAGGCGGCACGGGCCGGCGATGCCGGCAAGGGTTTTGCGGTGGTCGCGGTGGAAGTGCGCCGCCTCGCGCAATCGGCGGCCAGCGCCTCGTCCGAGGTCAAGGTGCTGATCGAGCAGTCGGCCAGCGAAGTCGCCGGCGGCAGCCGCCTTGTCGCGGAAGCCGCGCAGAAGCTCTCGAGCATGCTGGCGGGCGTCACCGAAAGCGCGGCGCTGATCCAGGGCATTGCCTCGGCCAGCCAGGAGCAGTCGGGCGCCATCTCGGAAGTCACGACCGCGATCCGCGAGATGGACGAGATGACCCAGCACAATGCGGCGTTGGTCGAGGAGACCAATGCGGCGATCGAGCAGACTGAGCAGCAGGCCAACGAACTCGACCGCATCGTCGAGGTGTTCGTGGTGACGGGCGGCCAGCATCGCAGCGAGCCCGCGCGGCCGACCAAGGAACCCGCGCGCGCCGCGCGTCCGGTTTCCCCCAAGCTGAAATCGACAGCCAAGACTTATCTGTCGGCAGGCAATGCCGCGCTCAAGGCGGAATGGAGTGAATTCTAATGGTTGATCTGGCTCTCAGCGGCGACCTCTACGCGGCCCCGGCGACGGTGGTCGAGAGCGTCCCCAACCAGTTTGTGACTTTTACCTGCGGCAGTCGCGCGTTCGGGGTCGATATCATGTCGGTGCGCGAGATCCGCAGCTGGTCGCCGACGACGGAACTGCCCAACCAGCCGTTCGGCGCCAAGGGCGTGCTCGACATCCGTGGGTCGATCGTCCAGGTCTATGACCTCGAAATCATGCTGGGCGGGTCGCGGCAGAGCCGCGACAGCAATGTCGGTCAGGTGGTGCTCGTGGTGTCGCTCGAAAGCGAGGACGTGGGCATGCTGGTCGACACGGTGTCGGACATCATCTTCGCGCGCCCGGACGATCTACGGCCGGTGCCCAAGTCGAGCGCCGACAGCGCCGGCGGCATGGTGTCGGGTCTGGTCAAGAACGAGGATCGGCTGATCGGCGTGCTCAATCTCGACGCGCTGTTTCCCCAGGCGGTCGCCTGAGACGTTCAGGGGGCGACGATGCCCCGGAGGTACGACGGTTTGACGCGGGGATGGACGCCGGCGATGCACGCGCGTTTGACCTGAAGGGGAAACTGGCGCGTTGCGTTCGCTGCCGAGGCTGACTAGTTTCCGATCAACACGGAGCGAGCGCATGTCTTTTTGGAAGAATCTGTTTGGTGGCGGTGGCGGCTCGGACGCCCCGATCGAAGTGTCGCCGGGCGAGGACTACAAGGGGTTCACCATTCGCGCGACGCCGATGTCGGTGGGCAGCGAG
>JANXSI010000504.1 GCA_025352765.1 Devosia sp.
CGGGCATTCGACGAGGAGCAGCGGCGCCAGGTCCTTTTCCGGGATGTTCTTCATCCGGAACACGCCGCCATAGATCAGCTCGACGTTGAACAGGACGTTCTTTTCCCGGTCGGCCTTGGCGTTCAGCGTGATCTCGACGGCGTAGATGTCATCGGTCTGCTTCTTGACCCCGACATTGATCCCGACCTGAAAGTTCGGGTTCGGGCCGCCCAGCATGATCGAGCCGGGGGCGCCCGGATTCTCGAAGCTCATGTCGCGGATATACTGCCCGACCAGGCTGAAGCTGGGGGCGAGGGCTTCGGAATTCGCCGCGGTTTCATCGGCCATGTGTCACATATCCTTTTTGCCGTAGGGCGGCGCGGAACTAGCAGGTTTGCCGAATCGTCACAAGCATACGACTGCGGGCAATTGTTCGGATCATCGTCGAATGGCTCGGCAGCTCTACCATTCGTGAACTGGTTTCAGGCTACGGCATTGCCTATATACGATCAGGAAGGTGCCCGGACAGGGCACCGCGTGAGCAGCAGGTTTGAGCGGCAATGGACGAGTTCTTCGATATCCCGACCCTGATCGTCATCGTCGTGGCGATCTTCGTGCTGTTCCGCCTGCGGTCAGTGCTGGGGACACGCACCGGCAACGAACGGACGCCCCTGCAGCGCCAGGCGACGCCCGCCAATGACGAAAAGGTGGTGCCGATCCGGGCCGCCATTCCGATGCCCGACAGCGACGCCGAACGCCGCGCCCTCAAGGTCGATTCCGAGATCGAGCTCTTGAGCCATGGCGACAGCGCCGTGGCCGCCGGCCTCAAGGCGATTGCCGAGGCCGACCAGAATTTTTCGCCCAAGGCGTTCCTCGAGGGCGCCAAGCAGGCTTACGAGATGATCGTCACCAGCTTTGCCACCGGCGATCGCAAGACGCTGAAGATGCTGCTCGAAAAGGACGTCTATGACGGCTTCGAAAAGGCCATCGTCGAGCGCGAAGCGGCCGGCCACAAGATCGATTTCACCTTCGTGGGCCTGCCCAAGATCGAGATTTCGGACGCCGAGGCCGACAAGCGGGATGCCCGCATCGCGGTCAAGTTCACCGCCGAAGTGGTCCAGGCCACCAAGGACAAGGACGGGACGCTCATCGACGGCAACGAGAGCGACGTGCAGACCATCGCCGACGAGTGGACCTTTGCCCGCAGCCCGAAATCGCGCGACCCCAACTGGAAGCTGGTTGCCACCAACCAGCTCTCCTGAGGCTTGGCGAGGCGACCATGGCCAGGCCGGGCGGATCCAAGAAGCCGTCCCTTCCTGATTTCGGGCTCTGGCTCGAGGTGACCGAATCGGTGCTGCCGCTCAAACCGCGGCGGCGCGTGCGCATGGCCGACCCGCTGCCGATGCCGCCCACCGAGACCCCGGCGCCCAAGCCGCCCAAGGCGCGGCCCAAAAAGCCGATCGTTATGTTGCCATACCAATCCCCGCAAACCCCCGGAAAAGCGCCGATTGGGCTGATCGAGCCCCGCTTGCGCCAGAAACTCGGCCGCGGGCAGGTGCCGATCGACGGCACGCTCGATCTCCACGGCATGCGCCAGGATGAGGCGCATGCGGCACTGTCGCGCTACCTCCGGGCGCGCGCTGCTCGCGGCGACCGCACCGTGCTGGTGATCACCGGCAAGGGATTGAAGAAGGTCAACGGCGATCCGCGCACCATCATCGAGCGCGGGGTGCTCAGAACTATGCTGCCGATCTGGCTGAATTCGCCCGAACTCGCGCCCCTCGTCGCCGGCTGGGATCAGTCGGCGCAGGGTCACGGCGGCGAGGGTGCCTGGTACGTCCGGCTCAAGAGGCAGCCGCAATGACCCCGCTCGGCGCCAAGATGCGGGAACTGCGCGACGCGCGCGGCGTGACGCTGAAGCAGATGGCCAAGGCGCTCGACGTCTCGAGCGCCTATCTCAGCGCCCTCGAGCACGGCAAGCGCGGCAAGCCGACCTGGATCCTGCTGCAGCGCATCATCCACTATTTCAACGTCATCTGGGACGAGGCCGAAGAGCTGCAGCGGCTGGCCGAGCTCTCCGACCCCAAGGTCACGGTCGAAACGGCGGGCCTGCCACCCGAGGCCACCGAATTCGCCAATCGCCTCGCCCGCGACATCAAGCGGCTGAGCCCCGAGGATCTGACGGCGCTGACGGCGGAACTGATCAAGCGGGCGAAATGATATGGTGGCATAGCATACTGGTCGGCCGGACGTTGCGATGCTGAAGGCACTGTTCGTCTGCAGCCGCAACCGGCTGCGCAGCCCGACCGCCGAGGCGGTGTTTGCGACTTGGCCGGGGGTCGAGACCGATTCCGCGGGGCTTGCCGATGACGCGCAGGTGTCGCTTTCCGCCGAGCAGATCGGATGGGACGACATCATCTTCGTTATGGAGCGGTCGCACCGCACCCGACTGAGTCGGCGGTTCCGCAGGCACCTTAACGGCAAGCGGGTGGTCTGCCTCGATATCCCCGACGACTACAGCTTCATGCAGCCGAACTGGTCGCGCGACTGGAGCGTTCGGCGGGGCGGTTCCTGAGATAGGCCCGGATGCCCTCTCCCCTGGAGGGAGACGGGGCACTGACTGCCGGATCGCCGAGGACCACCCTGAGGCGCCGGCTAGTTTGCGCATCGGTGCAGGCGCGCCAGCTACGCCGCCTGGGCCACGGCGATCACCTTGAGAAATTCCATCCCGTAGCGGTCAAGCTTGGCGGTGCCGACGCC
>JANXSI010000549.1 GCA_025352765.1 Devosia sp.
CTCAAGGCCAATTTCGACGTGCTCGAGGAAGAGCAGTTGCGCATCGCGACGCTGATCGCGGCGCGGAAGCAAAACGAGGCGGCGGCCGGCACGGCGCTCGCCGCCGAGGAACAGGCCGCCGCCGACATGGCCGACAAGGCCGCGAGCCTCAAGCAGGTGATCGCCGATCTCGGCCGGCAGGCGCAGGCGGTGGCAACCGCCGCCGACGCCACGGCGCAGGCCAATGCCGGGGCGAGCACACCCAAGCTCGACGGCGACACGGTGCGGCTCGCCCTCGCCAATACCGAGCGGCAGCAGCCGGCGGTGCCGTTCGCGGCGGCGCGCGGCTTTCTCGATTTCCCGGTCGCTGGCGTCAATGTGGTCAATTACGGCGACAGCGACGGTTTCGGCGGCGTCGCCAAGGGGCTGTCGGTGGTCACCCGCGCCGAGGCCCCGGTGCTGGCCCCGGCCGACGGCTGGGTGCTCTATGCCGGCGACTACCTCAATTACGGCCAAATCGTCATCCTAGATGCAGGGCAGGACTACACGATTCTGCTGGCGGGCCTTGCGAGCGTCGACGTTCAGCCGGGCCAGTTCGTGCTCATGGGCAAAAAGCTCGGCACCATGGGATCACGGACAATTGGCCGGACGGTCGCCACCAGCGCTGGCGCCCAGAGGCCGACGCTTTATATTGAGATGCGAAACAACAATGAGCCCATGGATCCGGCCGGATGGTGGGCCTCTCCCGAAAACCCGACCCAGAGTGGATAGACTCCTGATGCGTCCGACCCTTCCGCGCGCCCTCCTGTTCGCGCTCGTGCTGCTCGTGCCGAGCCCGCTGGCTGCCTTTGCGCAGTCCGAGGCGCCCAGCAGCGCGCCTGCTGCCTCGAGCAGCGAGCCGTCGGTGGCGCCATCGAGCGAACCGGGCGCCCCGGCCGATCCCTCGGCCGTCCCGGCCGAACCCGCCGCCCCGACGCCCGACAAGCATCCCCGCTCGGTCGACGAGGTTTACCAGAACCTCGATTTCTTCGGCCAGGTGTTCGACCGCATCCGCGCCGAGTATGTCGATGCCCCCGATGAGCAGGCGCTGATCCGCGCCGCCATCAACGGCATGCTGACCTCGCTCGACCCGCATTCCAACTACATGGACCCCACCGAGTTCGACGCCACCCAGGAGGACACCTCCGGCCAGTTCGGCGGCCTCGGCATCGAAGTCACGCTCGACCAGGGCGTCATCAAGGTGGTCTCGCCCATCGACGACACCCCGGCCGCCAAGGCCGGCATTCTCGCCAACGACTACATCGTCGAGCTCGACGGCAAGTCGGTGCAGGGGATGTCGATCGACGACGCGGTCGGCAAGATGAAGGGCAAGGTCGGCACCAAGATCAAGCTCACGGTGGTCCGCGACGGGGTCAAGGACCCGATCTATTTCGAACTGACCCGCGACGTCATCGCCCAGCGCGTCGTGCGCTTTTCGATGGAAGGCGACGTTGCCGTGCTGCGGCTCAGCCGCTTCACCGAGCAGGCCTATCCGGGCATCCAGAAGGCCATCAAGGATATCTACGAACAGCGGAAGGGCGTGGCGCCCAAGGGCATCATCCTCGACCTCCGCAACAACCCGGGCGGGCTCGTCGACCAGGCCGTCTATGTCTCGGACGCCTTCCTCAAGCAGGGCGCCGTGGTCTTGACCCGTGGCCGCACCGACGCCCAGTCGAGCCGCTATGACGCCAAGCCCGACGACCTCGACGCCAAGCTTGCCAACGTGCCGCTGATCGTTCTGATCAATGGCGGGTCGGCCTCGGCCGCCGAAATCGTCGCCGGCGCGCTGCAGGACCACAAACGGGCCACGCTCATCGGCACCCGCTCGTTCGGCAAGGGCACCGTGCAGTCGATCGTCCACCTCGGCGACAATGGCGGCATCCGCCTGACCACGGCGCGCTACTACACGCCCAACAATCGCTCGATCCAGGCCGCCGGCATCCAGCCCGACATCCTGATCACCGAGAACGTGCCGGCCGAGCTCAAGGGCCGCGACGAAATCCTCGGCGAGGCCGGGCTCAACGGCCAGATCGGTGGCGGCACCGAAAAGCAGGCGACCACCGGTTCGTCCGTCTATGTGCCGCCCGACAAGAAGGACGACACGCAGCTGCAGTTCGCCATCAAGCTGATCAACGGCGAGGAGACCAACCCCGCCTATCCGCCCAACGCCGACTAGAGCAGTGCTGGTCGGCGCGCTGTCGCTCCAAAGGGGCAGCGGGCGCGCCGACTGTGATATCGAAGGGCAACCGGGAGGGGCGTTGATTCGCCCCTTCTCCCACTGAAGGCGGGTCATGGCGGACGACCTCAGCGCACCTCTTGGCCGCAAGCGGCCAAAACCCTTCGCGGCATTCAAGCTGCTGCCGCCCAAGCTGCCGCTGGGCCGGATCGCCATCGGACTGGTGGCCCTGATCCTCCTCGGCGTCGCGGCGCGCGTCGTCCTCGTCAACGATCCGATGGGCGGCCGGCCGGTCGCCGACATCAGCGTCAACTCGACCCGCAACGCCAACAGCGTCGCCGACCAGGTGGCGGTGGCGCCGAGCCAGGCGACGATCAGCGTCGGCCCCGAGGAGCCGGTGGCGGGCGCCAAGGTCTCGATGGTCGGCGCCGACGTGCCCGACGGCTCGCCCAACGGCATGGCACCCGGAGCCGATGCTGCGGGGCTGATCCCCGATCTCCTCGAGGAAAGCGAACACGGCCCGATCCCGCGCATCTCGGCCACCGGCGAAACGCCGTTCGAGGCCTATGCGCAGCCCTCGACGACGCCGGCAACGGCCAACGGCAAGCCGCTGATCGCTGTGGTGGTCACCGGCCTCGGCCTCAACCAGTCAACCACCGCGTCCGCAATCCAGTCGCTGCCGGGCGAGGTGACGCTGGCGCTCGCGCCCTATGGCAAGGGCCTTGCCGACACCTCCACCACGGCGCGCTCGGCCGGCCACGAACTGCTGCTCGAGGTGCCGCTCGAGCCCTTCGACTATCCCGAGAGCGACCCCGGTCCCGATACGCTCTTGACCGCGCAGCCGCCGCGCCAGAACCTCGGCAAGCTCTTCACCGTGCTCGCCAAGTTCGGC
>JANXSI010000636.1 GCA_025352765.1 Devosia sp.
GGGCGCCTGGCGAGCTCGATGAGGTTGGCATTGGCGGGCGGGCACGACGAGCAGCCCTGGCTGGTGAAGAGCTCGACCACTACCGGAGAGGCGGATGAAGCAACAGCGAGCGAGGTGGCGGGTGACGCGAGGATCAGCGGCAGGGTGGCAAGTAGAACAGAGATCCGATGCATGGATGTCGTCCTTTCTGTTGATGGGAAAGAGGCGGGTCGCGGAGGGAGGGACCGCGACCCGCTTTCCGGTCAGCCGATGGGCGTGAACGTGACGTGGGCGACCGGCGCGGTGACGTCCCAGTTCCACGTCTTGGGAGCATCGGCGTCGCCGCGGATGCCGGTGTGGTAGGCGATGACGCCGTTCTCGGGATCGCGCTCGTTGCCGCCGCCGAGAGCGCCGAGAAAGCCTTTCTTCTCGTTGTTCTTCTCCGAGCCGGCGTCGTAGCCGCGGACATCGACCGTCACCGGCGCGGTCAGGTGGAAGGCGTCGATGGCGGTAACGCCCGAGAAGCCGTCATTGGTGTTGCCGAGCATCCAGACGCCGTCGATCAGCGGGTGCTGCTCGTCGACATGGATGATGAAGGTGCGGATCTGACCGGGCAGTGTGTGAATAGCGAGCGCTGCGTCGCCGAGGCTCGAATCCTTGTTCATCGCGGCGCCGACCGAGAACATGCCGATATTGCCGCCCTCGGCCACAGCGGCGAGAGCGTCGGAGGACTTGTCGCCGAGCTTGAACAACGGGGCCGATTCGGTGGTGCGGGCTTCAAAGAACGAGGGCGAGAACGGCTGACCGGTGAGCACGTTCTGGATGGTGATCATGATGGTCTTGCCGTCGCCCATCATCGCGCTGCCCATCGCCGCACTATCGTTGGCCATTGCCATGTCCGACGTCATCGGAGCGGCCATCGGCGACGCCATCACGTCGGTTGCCATCGCATCGGGCGCCATGGGCGCCATGGCATCAGACGACATGGCGTTGGAAGACATGGCATCTGTAGACATCGCGGACCCGGAGGACATGGCGTCCTGGGCGAAGGCCGGTGCGGCGAGGGCCACCAGCAGCGCAGCGGCGGAAACAAGCGTGATCGTGTGGCGCGCGTGAAGCGTCATGGCAATAGTCCTTGCAATGGGGGTTCAGAAACCTGGACGGGCGGGCCAATCGGCCGCCCATATTGATGATTTCGCCGGGAGGTCTGAAAAGGTTACAGGCGGCCGCGAAATTTGTTCGCGGGAACCAGCAGGCGGCCGCCGAGCAACACGTTGAGGCCAATCACCACGGCCACCGCAACGGCGTGGGCGGCGAGATCGAGCACGGCGGAATCGTGCGGATGGATCAGCACCAGCAGCGTCGCCGCCGCTGCGGCCGCCGCGAGGCCGCCGAGGATGCCGACGCGCAGCGGCCGCAGCGGCCGGGTGCGGCGCAGCATGAAGATCATGGCGGCGGTCAGCGGCAGCGAGATGGCAACGATCAGCCCGAGGCAGACCATGAACTGGAACGGGCTGGTCTGCGTGCCCGGAATGACCAGCGTCGCCAGGCACCCCAGCCCGTTGAGCGCCACCCAGACCAGCAGCGGCGCCAGCGGCAACAGCGCCCACCAGTCGCTGCGGTCGGGCAGGCTGAGTTCGAATGCCGCAATGGCGGCGAGCGCCGCGGTTGCCAGCGAGGCGTAGGCGCCAGGGAGCATGAACGGGTCGTTGCCGATGATCCCCAGCGCCGGCAGCAGGGTGCGCGTCGCGACCAGGATGGCGGCGACGCCGAGCACCACAGCCAGCCACACGAGGGTGCGCAACCACGGCGGCGGCAGGCGCCGCACGGGGGTCAGATCGGCGCTCAATTGCCCGATCAGTTGCGAAACCTGCTCGCTTTCCGACATCACGTCCTCGTCATGGCGCGTCACCGCCCGGCTCAGGGTCCCGGCCCATGCGGGCCCGCAGCGTCTTGATCGCCCGGTGAAGGTTCACCTTCAATGCTGTTTTCGTTCGGCCGGTCGCTTTAGATGCATCCTCGAGCGAATTTTCTTCAAGCGCCAGGGAGCGCACCGCTTCCCGCTGGGTCTCGGGCAGGGACTCGACGAAGGCGTGCAACTGCGCGGCGTCTGCCCGGCGCATGGCGGTCTGCTCCGGGTTGTCCGGCGAGGGGTGGGTTTCGAGGGCCAGCGGGGCGTAGACCTCGCGGGCGCCGCGTCGTCCGCGCTTGCGCAAAATATCGATGGTGCGACGCTGGGTGATGGCGGTGAGCCAGGCCGAGAAGGAACGGGACGGGTCGAACGTGGCCCTCGCGCCGTGCAAGGTAACGAGCACATCCTGCACCACGTCGTCGAGGAAGTCGGCCGACGCGCCTTGCTGACGGGCAATTCGCTTCACCAGCGGAACGCAGTCGCGCAGCACCAGCTCATAGGCCACCCGGTCGCCTGTCTGGGCCGCGGCCATTGCTGCGGTGAGCCGGCGGTCGGCGTCAGCTCGCGCAGCGAGCGCATCTTCCGAATGTTCCGGCGCCCGCATCAACAAACCCCTCCGCCGCAGAGGTTAAGCTGGCGCTCAGTTCCCTGCAACGCTCCCACACGGTTGTGACGAAGGTCACCGTGCCAGATAGCCGCCATCGACCGGCAGGATGACGCCTGTGATCATGGTGGCTGCGGGGCTCGCAAGAAAGACGATGGCGGCGGCTACCTCTTCGGGTTCGGCGAGACGCCCCATTGGCGTCGCCGCTTCGATGGCGGCAAGAACATCGGGCTTGGCCAGCAGTCCCTCCGTGAGGGCGGTTCGCACAAAGGTCGGCGCCACCGCGTTGACACGGATCCTTGCGGGCGCCCATTCGAGCGCCAGCGCGCGTGTCATGTTGACGACGCCGCCCTTGGTCGTCTGG
>JANXSI010000665.1 GCA_025352765.1 Devosia sp.
GCCTTGATGGCAATAGTCTGAGCGTTCAGAGTTGGTCCCGACGATTGCGGCGTCTCAGAGTGGTCGAAAATACTCACAAATTTTAGAATATCGCTCGACTTGATGCCGAAGCCAACGTTTGGTGCGACCGTACCGTTTTCAGAAAGCATCTTGGCTTCGTCCATCTTTGCGACGGCTATGCCAACAACTGCGCCACGAGCGTCCAAAATTGGGCCACCGCTATTGCCTGGCTGGATGCCTGCATTGGTGGTGAACCACTCTGAATCACCCCCGATGCCGGTCAACGACGAGACCACACCGGTCGATACGTTCAAAGCCGAGTCTAGAAGGTCAGCCAGCGGGTAGCCAACGAGCACGACACTCTCTGCCAGTCTCACCGGGTCCTTCCTGATTGCGGCCCACGATGTTTGTCGCTTCCGATCAAGCTGGATCACAGCAAGATCAACGTCCGGATCTCCTTTTAGCAGGCTCGCGGAGCCGTAGCCGGGAACTTCAAGCGCAGCACATTGCCCAGCAACATGATAGTTCGTCAGGATCATTCCGTTGCTACTAATAAAGAAGCCGGAGCCGCTCGAGACCGCGCTATGCGTTTTTGGTGCAAGAGGGGGTGCAGGTGTTTCATCGCTTTGATCGGGAATGCGGGACAAGCTGGCGAGAAGTGTTGCTAGTACCCCGCCGGTCTTTTGATAACTATTGCCGTACTGCAAGGTGAAGCCAACCGTTTGCCCGTGGCCCCTGATACCCCGAGTATAGAAATAAGCGCCATTGTTTGTACCGGTCGACGTAAACGCGTCGTCGCTCAGGCGCGAATACGTGACGACGCGATGTTGACCAGCGGTGACCGCCTTTCCGAACGTTGCCTCGAAAGGTTCAGCGGACTGCGATTTGCTCCATACCGACAGACCAATTTTACCGTCTGATGAGCTGTAGACAACACGGTCGGATTTTTCGGCCTTAGAGATAAGCAGCTTAGTAGCAAGCAGAAACGACAGGCTGCCGCGCGGATCCGTGGTTTCGGAAAGGCCGAGCATATCCGCCTCCCGCTCGGCCTGGCCCTGGAGCGATCGCATCTCAGCGTCGTCCAACACTCCGTCGGGGGAGTGCGCAATCGATCGTTCGAATGCCTGTATGGCAACAAGGGTACCATGGCCAAATTCACCGTCGATCATGCTTCCATAGTGCGCGGTGAGAACCAGTTCCATCTGGACTCGGACACGAGTATCAGCGTCGAGTTGCTCAAACCAAGCTTGACTAGTTACGGGACTTCCGAAGGCAGTCCCCATCGGAACTAAGGTCATCAGGGCAAGGCCAATGTCAGCGATCAAGCGCCTTCCGCCTGGAAAGCTCGCTTTGCGTTTGTCCCACATGCTGCACGGCATTCTTTTGGAGCCCCCTTGATACCGTATTCCAATGGTTAGCTTGGAGCCAAGCCCGGAAAGCTCCTCATCACTCGCCATCGTGCCGCTCTTCTCGCTGTGCAGGTGGGTCACGCAGCACTTCGAACTGCCACCCACCGGGTTCAAGATATCCCGACTGGGGCCCGCAGTTGACCAACACCGACTGGTAGTGCGCCAAGAGTCGGCCAACCAGCTCGCTGGGCGCTTTCACGGAAAGCAGTTGCAGCCCCCACCTGAGTAGGAAGCGACAGGCCGGGGAGGATGTCTTTCGATGATGGGCGTCGACCGGCCTAACTCAACGCAACCAACCTCGCGTTTCTTCGCAGAAACCACATCTGCGGAAGCCGAAACGAGCAAGTGCCAACAATGCGTCATCTTGACATGTCGCATTAATCGACCTACGTCAGCGTCATGACCGAAGATGAACTCACCCTCGAAGAACTAAGCGAACGCACCGGCGTCGAGGCACGCACTCTACGCTCTTGGGTAAGCGAGGGTCTGCTCGCGCCGCCGTTCAAAGCCGGGCGCGGTGCACGCTATCCCGCCAGCAACGCTGTCCGGGCGCTGGCCGTCCGGGCGCTCAAAGACCTCCACGGGATTTCGCTGGCCGAAATCGGTCGGCGTTTCATGATGGCGACCGAAGAGCAGATACGGGAATGGGCGGTGCAGATCGGACCAACGTCGGCCCCGCGCGGGTCGGCGCGCGATTATCTCAACCTCATCCAGTCTCGCAGCTCTCGCAGCGCCTCGCCGCGGCTAAACGAGGGCTCGACGAACGTGCCTCGGCAGGCTTCTTTTTCGCCGGAGTCGACGTTCGCGGCATCCGCCAGTCGTGCGCACAGGCCGTACCCCGGTTCCCGCAGCGAGGACCGTGCGACGGAACTAGCGAGCATCGAACGACTGATCCTCCAACTGGAGCAAGTGCTCGAAACCCCAGCGCCGAGGCGCTCCCGGGGAACGATCTGGACGCGCGTGTCGATCACGCCTGATCTCGAGATTTCGGTTCGTGGCGACCTCGAACCACGCGAACGCATCCTTTTTGAACAGCTCGCGGACCAGTTCCGCGCCATCCTCAACGGAGGGACGAAAAATGACTGATGTAAGCTTTACCGCCGCCGCCGCATTCGACAGGAAGCTCTTTTGGGAGGGCGGGGATTCCGTCCGCTACCTTGTTGCCCGTCTTCGCGCCACCAGGACCAACAGCGACCTCTTGGCCGAGCGTGGGCCGCTCAACATCGCCCTCGTAGTCGACGCAAGCGGATCGATGGGCGGCGGGAAGCTCGAGGCAGCCAAGGCCGCAGCGCTTGGCCTCATGGAGCGGCTGACCGAACGGGACCGCCTCAGCTTGGTCTCCTTCGCCTCAGACGTGCAGGTCCACTTCGATGCCGTGCCGGTGACCAACGAAAACGTTGCCCGAATCCGCGCCGAGGTCTCCGGCCTTGGGACGCGTGGCACGACCAATCTCTCCGGCGGATGGTTCGCCGGGGTGGAGTGCGCAGCCCGGGTTGCTGAAGGGGATGCACGGATGACGCCGCGCATCATCATCCTGAGCGACGGCCACGCCAATGAGGGTATCTCCGATGCCGCCGAGCTGCGTGAGCACGCAGGCGAACTGAGGCTGCGGGGTGTCCTCACCTCGACCCTCGGCATTGGCGACGGCTACGACGAGCAGCTGCTGCGGGGCATCGCCGAAAATGGGGGCGGCCGCCTTCATGACGCGGAACTCACGAGCGAGATTTCGTCGGTCCTGCTGGGCGAGTTCGACGACATCGTCGGCACCGTCGTCGATGGCGCGCAGATCGTTGTCACTATCCCCTCGGGCGTCCGCATCGAGATGCTGGGCAGGCGGCATGAGGACGTTCGCGGCAATCGTTTCCTTGTCGCAATCGGACCGATCCAGAACGACGTCGAGCGCGTCGCCGTCTTCAAGTTGACCTGTCCCAGAGCGCTGCGGGGCGACACGCTGGATTTCGGGATCGTCGCGACGGCGCGCGCCGTCGATGATCTGTCCATGCTCGAGACCAACTCGGTGTCGGTGAGCCTTACGGCAGTGGACGGCACCCAGAACAACAACCAGCCGCGCAATAGCGAGATCGCCAAGACCGTTGCCCAGACATGGAGCGCACAGATCGTGGCCACCGCCTCGCGGATGAACCGGGATGGGGCGTACGAGGATGCCCAGAGACACGTCGAAGGCGAGCTGCGGCACTTCCGCCGATACGTCGAGGGCCTCGATCGGGCTCAGGATATGATCGGCGAACTTGAGCTTCTGGCGCGTCGCGTTGGCCGCGAGTTTTCATCGAGGATGCGGAAGGAAATGGTAGTCCAGTCGACGCTGCTGATGGAGAGCCGGGCGGACCGTCGCGGCACCGGGAAGGCCGCGTGGAGCGCGAGGATGGAGCGGGGGGACTGAACCGCCATCGCGCGGCGCTTCTCGGCATCCGAAAACATCGATAAGGTCGCGTTCTGGCTCGGACTGGGTTCCTCAGAATGCGGCTGAACGGCAAGAATGCATTCGTGACCGGCGGGAACAGCGGGATCGGCCTCGCAACCGCGGTCCTCTTTGCTGCCGAAGGTGCGAGGGTGGCCATAACCGGCCGCGACCGCGAAAAGCTCGACGCGGCCATCGCCATGCTGGGCGACGGGCGTTAGGCTTTCAGGTCGACGTAGTCGACGAGGATGCCATGACTGCTGCACTTAGCGAGACCGCCAGTAGGCACGGGCCAATCGATATCGTGTTTGCCAATGCCGGAATAAGCTCGGAAACGCGCCTCGGCAGTACTCGGCGCGAGGTGTTCGAGAGCGTGATGGCCACAAACGTCACCGGCGTGTTTCTGACCCTGCAGTCGGCACTGCCGCACCTACGTGATGGCGCGTCGATCGTCATCAACGGGTCGACCTATGACCGCATGGGCCCTGCAGGCCGGGCCGCCTACGCCGCCAGCAAGGGTGCCGTTCGGGCGATGGCGCGGTCCTTGGCCTCGGAGCTGTCGCCGCGCCGGATCAGGGTCAACACGGTCGTGCCCGGAGCGGTTGACACCCACATCTGGGACCTGTCGGCGACGGATGAAGAGGCTCGCGCGCGCTTATACCGACGACTTTCGGATCGTGCCCCGCTCGCCCGAATGCTGACGCCGGACGAAGTGGCGCAGACGGTCCTTTTCCTCGCTTCCGACGCGGCCTCAGGTATCCAAGGGGCAGAAATCGTGGTCGACGGTGGGCTTACGCAAGCACCTGCCGGATCGCCGCTTTATCTGCGCTGACGCCCACAACCAGCTCCGCCTAAATAGAACGGCCCTCAAATGGGCGTGAGGTTGGCTCATCGTGTAGGATCGCGGGGCATGTACTGGGCTAGAAATACGGCCCTTTTTCTCATATCGTCTTCGCTTGGCTCAATATTGATCGTGACGTACTCACGCGCGATCAACCGCCCCGTTCTCGGGCGTGGGGGTGACCGTGAATTGGAAACGCGGCCTGTTGCGCGCGTGGATAGCGCTATCTGCGATTTGGATGATCTTCCTAGGAGCGCTATTGCTCTGGATAGATATGCCCCTCGCGCAGGGAGCGGGCGTCACGCTAGCCGTGTTTTTTCTTGGGCCGCCCGCGCTCATTTTCATTTTGGGGGCCACAGCTATGTGGATCGCCTCAGGGTTCTCGGAACAACCTCAAGGACCTTCTATCATGCCGTGGGGACTGGGCGGATTTGCCTTTGCGCTGGTGGCGAACGGCAGCATTCATATCCGTAATTTTGGTGGTCATTGGGCTGACCCGGGGCCACTGGGGAGGCTTGCTGGAGAGATAACCGTGGTCACTCTTATGGCGTTACTGGTTGGGTGGGTCGTGACCCTACTGCGCAAGCGGCGCGGCCGGTCGCAGTAAGCGAAGTTTCGCCCTCGGCCTTGGTCGTGGGGATCACCGGCATTTTGGAGCGAGGCCAAGAAGCCGCAAAAGCCGATGGCGGACGGTGAACTAAAGATCGCACACAGCACCGCCTTGAAGTATCTGACCGGCTTCGATGACATCCCCTGCGGTGACTGCCGTGGCTCGCTAAGGGTTGCAGGAACCTCGCAAACGGTCATTCTTGCCGCCATTCAACAGGTGACGATGTCGGCTCGAGGCAGAGAGGCGCTCGGTTGTCGCGGGCGGTCGACGATTTCGCGTGCCAATGCCGTCTGCAGCGCTTGAAGTCCCAGCCTACGTCTCGACACCGCATTTCCTTTAAAAGGTTGATCTATATGGATTGGTTTGAACGGCTCGTCGGGTTCAGAGAGGCAGGATATGCCGAGACCCGCACCCGGCTGGAGGTTGAAGCTCAGACCCTTCGTTCCCGCGTCAATGGAGCAAGCTATGGCATTGGCGAGCTGGAGCTGGTTTCACTGCAGGCGCTGCGTGGTCGAGTGAAACCGGGCGCGTCTGCCGGTCGCGTGAAAGTCCGAGTCGTAACTGGCGACGTCCGCCAAATGCACCGCGATCCCGAAAATGCCGGGGCCCTATTTCAGGTGGCTTCCCAGTTCAACTTGCTGGAAATGGTGTCACCCGGGGTCACACCCGAGGACGGCGTCGCTGGCTACGAGCATGACCGCACTCAGGGCCCGGCGTGCGCCATCGCCGCTGGAGCGGCCACGATCTATCGCAACTATTTCGCGCCTGTCGACGGTGGCGAGGGCCAGACCGAATACCGGCAGCTGGATGGGCTCGCGGACGTCGGCCAGCACCTAAGCCACGCGTTACACCTGCCGGTTAGCGAGCTGTGGTCGATGCGGAACGGCTACGCCTTGGCCACCAAGACTGGGCTGTCGGCTATTTCCGCCCATCTGGCCTCCCTGTCTGAGGAGCAGGTCGACATCATCCGCGGTAAGCTCCGGATCGGCCTCCACCATGATGTGGAGGTTACCGACGCCGCTGGCCCTGTCCGTCCGGTAGTTTCGCAGGCGTTCTGCTCGGCGCTGCCGGTGGCTTATAGCGGCGTGCCAGCTGCTTACTGGCGGCCGTTCGCCACCCTCGTGCTGGATGCGGCCTACGAGGCCACGATGTGGGCTGCAGTAACGGCAGCGCAGCGCAGCACGTCGAATGCGGTGTTCCTGACGCTTCTCGGCGGCGGCGCGTTCGGCAACCCGGAAAGCTGGATTTTCTCAGCTCTCAGACGGGCGCTCGGCCTCGTGCGGGACTTCGACCTCGAGGTCAACCTCGTCAGCTACGGTCCACCAGCGGCCGAGTTGACCGCATTCGTTGCGGAGTTTCGATAGTACTGCAACGTGCCATGGTCAGAGACCCGCCGTCCGCGCCCAAAAGCGACAGCAGGGTGATAAGCAACGGCCGTGTCTCGCATGCGCCTCGGTAAGCCGCGTGGCCAAGACGATCAAAGAACTGATCGATACGAGTTTCATTTTTTATACTCGTGGGTTCCGTAAACTGCCCTTCTCCAAGGATATGATGGGGAAGATCTTATTCTGCATATCAACGATAACTCGCGTTGCAGATTGTAGGCAACGCCGTAGGTACAATGGCAAAACTTCCGAAATTTCTATAATGAAAATAACAAGTTCACAGTGCAGCGTGGTGCCGACCGGGGGCACCACCGGCTGAAGTCGGCGGCACTGAGGCCACGCCTCATCGTGCCGCAACGGGCAGCGGGCGCGAGGCGTAGCGCCGGGCCAGCGA
>JANXSI010000081.1 GCA_025352765.1 Devosia sp.
CTTCGAGCGACTGGCAGAGCTGGTACTCGATGCCGCCGAGGTTAAAGAGCGCCACGCGGTTCTTCGACTTGGGATAGTCGGTGATCGCCGTATCGGCCGGCACGTCGAGGAACTTCGCGTAGGTGCCGAGCGCCGCTTTCGCGTCGCGCACGGCGAACGCCATGTGCTTGATCGACTTGACGTTGGGATTGTCGGATTTGACGGACATCACTTGGCTCCTGCGGCTGCCGGCATCTGCTGCCCGGCGCGAATGGTGGCAACGACGGCTTCGATCCGTCGCATGGCTTCGCGAATGCGCTCGACCGGCTGGGTCAGCGACATGCGCACGAAATCGTCGGTGTGATCGCCATAGATCACGCCCGGGTACATCAGCACCCGACCCTCGGCGAGCAGCCGGGCGCAGAACTCGGTGGCCGGCAGGCCGACCGCCGCGACATTGGCATAGACGTAGAACGCGCCCTGCGGCTCGGCATATGGAATCCCGATCTTGTCGAGCCCGGCGCACAGCACCTTGCGCCGCTCGTCATAGGTGAGCCGCATCTCCTCGACCACCGATTGCGGCCCGGTCAGCGCCGCCAGCGCCGCATGCTGGCTGACCGAGGCGGTCGAGATGGCGAAAGCATGGTTGACCTCGGCCATCGCCACCATCAGCTCGCGCGGTCCGGCGAAATAGCCGACGCGCCAGCCGGTCATCGCATAGGTCTTGGAGAAGCCCGACAGCGTGATCGTCCGCTCGCGCATCCCCGGCAGCGCCGCCACCGGCTGGATGCGCTGGTTGCCATAGGTCAGCCGCGAGTAGATCTCGTCGGAGATGACGATCAGATCGTGCTCGATGGCGAGCTGGGCGATCTTTTCGACCTCGTCGGGCGCCGTCACCGTGCCCGTCGGATTGTTCGGGTTGATCAGCACCAGCACCCTGGATCTGGGCGTGATGTGCGGCCGCACCATCTCGGCGGTCAGCGTGAAATTGGTGTCCATGGTCATGCGCACCGGCACCACCACGGCGTCCGCCAGTTCCGCCGCCTGCGAGTAGGGGTTATAGCCCGGGCACGGCACCAGGATCTCGTCGCCCGGGTTGAGCAGCGACAGCGCGATGATGAACATTGCCTGCTGGCCGCCCGGCGTCACCACGATCTCGTCGATCGCATAGTCGGCGCCGCCATATGCCTTGATGTTGTCGGCAATCGCCTGGCGCAGCGCCGGCAGCCCGAGCGGGTGGCCGTAATGCGTCTCGCCGCGGCCGAGCGCGTCCTGCCCGGCCTTGACGATATGGGCGGGCGTATCGAGGTCGGGATCGCCGCGCCCGAGCTTGATCACATCCTCGAGCCCCTCGGCGATGTTCGCCATGCGGGTGATGATGTGCTCGTCCTTGAGCTTGACCCGCGTCGCGAGGCGGTTGGCGTGGAGCGCGCTGGGGGTCATGTCACAGCCCGTAGAGTTCGGAATATTTGTGCGTCAGGTGCGCGATGTAGGGCTCGGGGTCGAGCGTACGTCCGGTGGCCCTCACCAGCAGCTCGTCGCGCGAATAGCGGCGGCCGTGCTGGTGCACGTTCTCGACCATGTAGGCGTGCAGCGGATCGTAGTTGCCGCTCGCGAGCCCCGCTGCGATCGTCGCGTCGGCGCTCGCCGCCGCGAACAGTTGCCCGGCCATCACGTTGCCGATGGTGTAGTTGCAGAAGGTGCCGATCTGGCCCGATGACCAGTGCACGTCCTGCAGCACGCCATTGGCGTCGTTGGGCACGTCGAGCCCGAGATATTCCTTGATCTTGCCGTTCCACGCCTCGGGCAGATCCTTGACCTTGAGCGAGCCGTCGATCAGCGCCGCCTCGATGTCGGTGCGCAGCATGACGTGGAAGTCGTAGGTCAGCTCGTCCGCTTCGACGCGGATCAGGCCCGGCTGCACCCGGTTGATGCCGCGATAGAACTCCTCGACGCTGACATCGCCGAGCTGCTCGGGGTAGAACGCCTGGGCCTCGGCGAAATTCACCTCCCAGAACGCCCGCGCCCGGCCGACATGGTTTTCCCACAGTCGCGACTGCGATTCATGCGCGCCGAAGCTGACGCCGCCCACCGCATAAAGCCCGACGAGGTCGGTGGCGAACGGCGTCCGCGTATAGGCCGGATCGACCCCCTGCTCGTAGACGCCGTGGCCGGCCTCGTGCAGCGCGCCGAACAGGCTCGCCGTCATCCAGGTCGGATTGAACCGCGTGGTGATGCGCACGTCGTTGCGGGTGAACGACACCTCGAACGGATGCAGGGTCGTGTCGAGCCGGCCGCGATTGAGATCGTAGCCGATCTTTTCGGCCATCTTCAGCGCGAACTGGTGCTGCTTGTCGACCGGGTAGGTGCGCTTGAGGAAATCGAGGCGCGGCTCGGGCTTTTGCGCAATCGCCTTGACCAGCGGCAGCAGCGCCTCGCGCAGCCGCGCAAACAGCGGCTTCAGCGTCGCGACCGTCTCGCCCGGCTCGAACCGGAACATCAGTGCATCATAGGGGTGCTCGGAATAGCCGATCGCCTCGGCCATCTCGCGATTGAGCGCCACGGTCTCCTCGAGGATCGGCACGAACTGGCTGAAATCGCTCTCGGCCCGCGCCTTGGCCCAGATCGCGTGACCGTTGGAGCCGAGCTCGGCGCGGCGCCGCGTCAGGTCGGCGGGGATCGCGAGGTGATAGTCGAGGGCGGCCCGCACCTGCTCGACCATGACGCGCTCGACGGCGCCTGCGGGCTTACCCGCAACCTCGCTCTCGGCGGCGTCGAGCTGATGGCGAAGCTTGTCGGAAACGAGCAAATCGCGCGTCATCACCGACAGCGTCGCGAGCTGCTTGCCGCGCGTCGCGTGCCCGCCATGCGGCATCATGGTGCGCGCATCCCAGTTCAGGATCGACTGCGTGTTGAGCAGGTCGTTGACCTGCCCGATCGTTTCCATCAATCCTGCGTAACTCATTGATCCCACATCACTTGTCTAGTTATAGACGGCGATTCTACTATTTCCGCCGGATCCGGTTGGAGGCCGCTTGACGGCGGCCCGTCACTATGTTTCGTTGTCGTCTATTAGATTGTCGACAATCTGATGATCTAATACTGATGGGGCTTGCCGACGGTTGTCAAGCGACCTCGGCGAGGGGTCCGGAAGAAAGTGGAAATCGATCAATGCTGAGCCTGCTCGACGGTCTGACCTCGAACGCCGACACGCTGGTGGCCATGGCGGTCTGCGGCTATGTCAGCCAGCCTTCTCTGCGTCCGGGGCACTACACGCATTACCCCGACGGCAAGGGCGTGATCCTGCCCGGCATGTTCGGCGTCGTCTACAACGCCAAGGTCGGCGACCGCGCCTTCGGCTGGGCCGGCGACCATGTCGAGCCGGGCGTCTCGATCGCCCATCCCGATGAAAAGAGCGACTTCGCCCTGCACTACCTGACGTGCATCGGCGACGAGGCGACGGTGATGACGGGCCTCGCCAAAGGTGCCACCGGCGTCGTCACCGGCGAGCACGCGCGCATCCTCGTCGACTTCCCCGATGAGGTGAACGACCTGCTCAACATCGGCGACCAGATCCAGATCAAGGCGCTCGGGCGCGGTATCGCGCTCAACGAGTTCCCGCAGGTCGAGTTCAAGAAGACGAGCCCGAAGCTGCTCGAGGCGCTGCGCATCACCCGGCTGGGCAATGGCGCCCTCCACGTCCCGGTGGCGATGGAATTGCCGATCGAGATCATGGGCTCGGGTGCCGAGCTCAATTCCGAATTCGTCGACCAGGACCTGATGAGCGGCGACCGCAAGCTGATGGCCGATCTCGGCGTCGACCAGATGCGGCTCGGCGACATCATCGGCATCCGCCATGCCGACCATCATTTCGGCCGCTCCTACCGCAAGGGCGCGGTGTCGATCGGCATCTGCATCCACGGCGATTCGATCATGACCGGGCACGGCCCCGGCATCATGACGCTGATGACCTGCGCGGGCGGCGGCATCGAGTTCGATGTCGAGCCCGGCGCCAATATCTCCAACTACTTCCGCATCGGAGCCCTTAAATGACCGTCACCTTCAACGAGGCCGATCTGGTGGCCGTGTCGGTCGGCGGCGTCATCGCCCATCCGGGCTTCCCGGCGCTTCCGGCCGAGCCCTATCGCCTGGCCGCCGACGGCACGCCGTTCCTGCTGCCGGCCTGGGGCGGCATCGTCTACAACGTCTCGGTCGGCGACCGCGCCTTCGGCTGGGCCGCCGACTGCATCCATCCCGGAATTTCGATCCGCGGCACCGATGACCTCCGCAATCGCGGTCTCAACGTCTACGCCTGCGTCGGCAACACCGCGACCGTCATGACCGGCCAGGCGCAGGGCGCCAAGGGCGTCGTCACCGGCAAGTCCGGCCGCTTTTCCGAGCAGGTGATCGTTCACTTCCCGGTCGAGATCCGCAAGAAGATGGCCGTCGGCGACCAGATCGTCGTCCGCTCGGTCGGCACCGGCATGGCCATCGACGGCCACCCCGAGGTCAACTGCAAGGGCCTGTCGCCGGCGCTGTTCAAGGCCCTGCCCAAGCGCAGCGAGAATGGCGTTCTGAGGATCGGCGTCGTCGGCGTCCTCCCCGCCCATCTGGTCGGCGCCGGCGCCGGCCTCACCAGCGAAGGCGGCAGCCTCCACATGCAGTCGACCGACCGCGCAGCCCTCAAGGAGGCCGGGCTCGATGCGCTGCGGCTTGGCGATCTCATCGCCATCGAGGACACCGACAGCCGCTACAATCACGGCTATCTGCGCGGCGCCCTCGCCATCGGCGTCGTCGGCCAGACCGACGGCCCGCGCGCCGGCTACGGTCCCGGCCTTACCGTCGTCCTGACCGCCCCCAAGGGGGAGCTGGGCTATTTCATCGACCCCGCGGCCAACCTCGCCGCGCTTCTGGCCCTGGAGGCCTGACGTGCCCATCACTCTGACCAGCGTCGACAAGTCCAGCCTCGAAGCCTTCATGACGCAAGGGTTCGAGGCCCTCGGTCTCACCGCCGGCGATTCGAAGATCTTTGCCGATGCGCTGATCTTTTCCGAGCTGCGCTTCCACCCCGGCCACGGCCAGGGGGTCAAGCGCATCCGCCGCTACCAGCAGCGCATCGGCGACAAGCTGGTCGATCCGCGCGCCCCCTGGGAGATCGTCAAGCAAAGCCCGGCCCTCGCCCTGGTCGATGCCCATAACGGCATCGGTACCGTGGCGGCCGCCAAGGCCATGACGCTCGCCATCGAGAAAGCCAAGGTCAGCGGCATCGGCCAGGTGATCGTCCGCAACTCGACCCATTACGGCTCGTCCGCCGTCCACGCCTGCCAGGCGATGGAAGCGGGCTGCATCGGCATCGCCTATACCAATGCCGGCCCGGAAATGGCACCCTGGGGGGCCCGCGAGGGCGCCACCGGCACCAATCCCTGGGGCATCGCCGCGCCGACCAATCTGGGCTTTCCCGCCGTCATGGATTTCGCCCTCACCACCGCCGGCAAGGGCATGATGCTGTGGCACTCGCGCGAGGGCAAGAAGATGCCGCTCGACTGGGCCCTCACCCCCGACGGGGAGGTCACCGACGATCCCGATGCCGCCATGCAGGGGCCGCTTCTCGCCATCGGCGAGTACAAGGGCTACGGCCTTGCCTTCATGACCGACGTCCTCACCGGCGTCATCGGCGGTGGCGGCTTCGGTCTTACCCCTTACGCCAACCAGGCCAAGCTCGACGTCTCCCACAGCCTCACCGCAATCGACATCGAATGGTTCATGCCGGTCGACCAGTTCAAGGAGCGGATGGGCGAGTTCTCCGCCATGATGAAATCGCGGAAAACCCGACCGGGCTTTTCCGAGATCCTCATCCCCGGCGAGCAGGAAACCCGCCGCGCCAAGAAGAAATCCGCCGCCGGCGTTCCGCTCGACGACGAAGTGCTCGCCGACCTCGTCGTCCTCGGCCAGGAACTCGGCCTCAAGGCAGAGCTCACCGTCCTCGGCCCCTATGGCGAGGACAGGTTGTGACCACTGGGGCGACCACGCCGAACGCTGTCCGCCCGCTCGGCGCCGACTTCCGGCGCGCCGTGCGTGCGGCCCTGCGCGACAGCGCCGAAGCGCGCGGCCTCGACGGCGTGCTTCTCTTGTCGCCCGCCAATGTGTTCTACGCCTCGGGCTTCCACTTCTCCGTCAACGAACGGCCGATCGGGCTCTACATCCCCCGCGTCGGCGAGCCAAAGCTCTTCATCCCCCTGCTCGAGCTCGAAAATGCCGAGCCGGTCGAGGGCGTCGAGCTCGGCGTCTACGAGGAGTTCCCCGGCCTCATCCATCCCGTCCTCTGGATGGTCGGCCTTACCCGCGCCCGTCGCATCGCCGTCGACAGCCTCGAGGCGCAATTGCTGGCGCCGCTCGAGGCCATGCTCGACGAGCTGCGGCTCGAGGATCTCGCGGCGCCGCTGCGCTACATCAAGACCGCCGAGGAACTCGAGCTGACGCGCCTCGCCGCGGGCTATGCCGATCTCTGCCTCGAGCGTCTTCTCTCCGAAGCGGGCAATATCATCGCCCAGGGCGGCAGTGAACTCGATCTCCTCGCCGACAGCACCGGCTTTGCCCTCGCCGCGCTGAAGCGCGACCACGGCGCGGCCTTCGCCGGCACCAAGCTCGGCATCACTGCGTCCGTCCACAGCGGCCCGCGCGCCGCCCTGCCGCACGGTTCGACCAGCCACCGCGTCCCGCAGCCCGGCGACACGCTGATCTCCGGTATCGGCTGCAGCCTCGGCGGCTATCACGCCGAGAGCGGCGTCACCCTCGTCGTCGGTGACCTGAGCGCCGAGCAGCGCCGCGTGATGGAGGCGATGGCCGGCTGCAACGACGCTGGCGTTGCCGCGCTCAAACCCGGCGCCCGCTGCGAGGACGTCAACATCGCCGCGCTCGCGGCGCTCACCGCCGCCGGCCTCGGCGAGACCATCCGCCACCGCATCGGCCACGGCATGGGTATCGAGGGCCACGAGGCGCCCTGGCTCGCCCCGGGCGACCGCACCGAAATCCGGCCCAACATGGTGTTTTCCAACGAGCCCGGCGTCTATCGTCCCGGCCGCGACGGCTACCGCACCATCAACACCATGCTGGTCCATGCCGACCACGTCGAAATCCCGAGCCGGTTCCTTCAGAACCATCCCATCGACCAGCGCATCGTCGCGCTCTAGCCCCGAGTATTGAGACCATGCCCGAACCCGCAGCCTGGCAGTACACCAAGATCACCAAGCCGATGTTCGACCTGAAGCCGGTCGACCAGATTCTCCTCGGCCGCGTCATCACCGCGGTGGGCGACGAGGTGATCGAGGACGGCTTCGTCGAAGTGATCGGCGGCAAGATCACCCGCGTCGGCGCCCGCGCCGCGATGGGCACCCCGGCAGCCGGCCTCGCCGTCACCGACACCGGCGGCAAGACCATCATGCCCGGCCTCATCCAGTCGCATGGCCATTTGTCGTGGGACGGCGTTCATGAACTGTCGTTCCAGTCGATGTACGATTCCCCCGAGATCCGCGCCTACAAGGCCGCCGGCAACATGCTCAAGTCGCTGCGCGCCGGCGTCACCCTGGTCCGCGATCTAGGCGTTCACAACGCCAACCTCTTTGCAAAGCAGGCCGTGGCCCAGGGCATCTTCCCCGGCCCGCGGCTCCTCGTTTCCGGCGAAAGCATCATCCAGACCGGCGGCCACACCTACTGGGTCTGCCGCGAGGCCTCCGGCGCCGACGAGATGCGCCGCGCCGTGCGCGACCAGGTCAAGGGCGGCGCCGACCTCATCAAGATCATGGCCTGCCACGACACCCTCGAATTCACCGATGCCGAACTCGAGGCGCTGATCGACGAGGCCCACCGCAACCGCCTGCCCGTCACCGCCCACGCCACCTACGACGCCTGCATCAAGCGGGTGGTCGAGTTCGGCGTCGATTGCGTCGAGCACGGCGGCTCGATGAGCGACGAGACCATCCAACTGCTGCTCGACAAAAAGGTCCCGATCGTCACCACCTTCTCGGCCCTCGTCATGCAGGCCAAGCCCGACATCGCCAAGGCCTTCGGCATTCCCGACTGGAAGGTCGCCGAACGCCAGAAGGCCGTCGCCGACAAGTCCCGCTTCGACAGTCTCGTCCGCGCCGCCAAGGCGGGCGTCCCCATCGTCTTCGGCACCGATGCGGGCAGCCCCGCCGTCGAGCACGACGTCATCGCCCCCGAGCTCGACTTCATGGTCGAGGTCGGCGTCTGCCCCACCCGCCTCGACGCGCTGCGCTCGATCACCATCCGCGCCGCGCAGCTCTCCAAGCTCGACAAGAAGATCGGCTCGGTCGAGGCCGGCAAGGAAGCCGACCTGATCGTCGTCGACGGCAACCCCGACCACGATCTGTTCGCGCTCGAGCACGTGCTGATGACCTTCATCGCCGGCAAGAGGATGCATTGATGAGCGTCGTCGCCGACCACCTGACCGACCGCATCATCGAGGAAGACGGCTCGTTCCGCTCCCGCATGCTGAAGATCGCAGCCACCATGACCAACGTCATCGCCATGGGCCGCGGCGATCCGGACTTCCACACCCCGGCGCACATCGTCGAGGCCGCCAAGCGCGCCATCGACGAGAACCAGCACCACTACACCCCGCCCAACGGCATCCCGGCGCTCCGCGCCGCCATCGCCGCCGACCTGAAGAAAGAGTATGGCCTCGATTACAGCGCCGACGAGATCATCGTCACCGCGGGCGTCCAGGAATCGATCGCGCTGATCATGCTGACGCTGGTCAAGCCCGGCGACGAGGTGCTGATCACCTCGCCGCGCTTCACCACCTACGACATGGCGGTGAGCCTTGCGGGCGGCGTCCCGGTGCCGGTCCCGACCTTCGAGAAGGACGACTTCGCCCTCGATGTCAAAGAGATCGAAAAGCGCATCACGCCCAAGACGCGGATGTTCGTCCTCGTCTCGCCCAACAATCCGACCGGCGCCGTCACCCCGCCCGCCGCCATCCGCCAGATCGCCGAGCTCGCGATCCGGCACGACCTCATCATCGTCGCCGACGAGATCTACGCCAAGATCATCTACGATGGCAGCGAGCACCTCTCGATCGCCACCCTGCCCGGCATGAAGGAGCGGACCATCACGCTCAACGGCTTTTCGAAGACCTACGCGATGACCGGCTGGCGCGTCGGCTATCTCGCCGCCCCGCTCGACTTCGTGACCCGCGTCACCGAAGTGCGCCACATGCAATCGATCAACACCAGCACCATCTCGCAATACGCCGCGCTCGCCGCCGTCACCGGCCCGCAGGAGCCGATCGAGGCGATGATCGCCGAATACACCAGGCGCCGCGCCTTCCTCTTGCCGGCGCTCGACAAGATGGGCCTCAGCTACGGCAAGCCCGGTGGCGCCTTCTACGTCTACATCAACATCTCCTCGGTCGGTATGCCGACCCCGGAGTTCTGCGAACAGCTGCTGCGCGAAACCGGCGTCATGCTGTTTCCTGGAACGATGTTCGGCGACCACGACCCCAACTATATCCGCCTGTCGTTCCTGCAACCGCTGCCCATCCTTGCCGAAGCCGTCGAGCGCATGCAGCGCTTCATCGCCGCCCACCGGAAAGCCGCCGCATGACCACGATGCCCAGTCCCGACAAGCCCGATCCGGCCGAAAAATTCGTCGGCATCCAGGTGAGCCCGATCAGCTTCCTCGACGAAGGCGTCGACACCGTCCTCGATACCCTCAAGGACCGCGTCGGCGTCAACGTGCTGATGCTGGGTACCGTCTCCTGGCTCGGCCTCAAGACCGGCCGCTCGATCTCCTGGAAGCTCGACGGCTGGCCCGACCACGGTGTGCCCGAACCCTTTGCCATGACGGGCGGCGCCTACTTTCAGCCCGATCCCGCCTACTACACCGGCACCTTCATCAAGGATTATCGCGCCCGCGATCCCGAATTCGAGGGCAAGGACATCCTCGACATGGTGATCGCCCCCGCCCATGCGCGCGGCATGAAGGTGTTCATCGAGCTGATGGAGCCCTTCTTCAAATACACCGGCCACGGCTCGGCCAACACCGTCGACATCCCCAACCTCGCCCAGGCCATGGAAGTCGACATCTTCGGCCGGCTGTCGTCCGATCCCTCGACCTCCCACCCCGATTACCGCAACTGGATCCTGTCGATGGTCGAGGACCAGGTCCGCAACTACGACATCGACGGCGTCATGTGGTGCAACGAGCGCAATTCGCCGCTCGATACGCTGATCCAGGGTGGCGCTCCGGGCGACTTCTCGACCCATGCGCGCAAGGAAGCCATCGAGCGCGGCATCGACGTCGAGGCCTGCCGCCGGGCGCTCCTCAACCTCCACGCCTTCATGCAGGAGGCGGCGTCCGGCAAGCAGTTTGCCGATGGCGCCTTCATCACCTTCATCCGCACGCTTCTCGCCAACCCAGAGGCGCTGATCTGGGAACGCTTCTGGCTCGAGCGCAACAAGGACCTCGACCGCGAGCTCTATGGCCTCGTCAAATGGTGCAAGCCCGGCCTCTCCTTCGGGCTCAACGTCTGGAACCGCAACCACTTCAACCTGTTCCGCCGCGCCCAGTGGCCGTGGGAAGAGCAGACCATGTATGCCGACTGGGTCAAGCCCATCACCTACCAGCACCAGGCGGGCGAGGTCTTCACCAAGGAACTGGGCTTCTTCCAGAAGACCATTCTGCGCGACTTCTCGCCCGATGAGGCGACCGCGGTGCTCTATCGCATCCTCGGCCTCAAGGAAGCGCCTTTCGCCGAACTGATCGGCGCCGGCATGGACCCCGACACCTATGTCTTCGGCCAGTGCGCCGATGCGGTGAAGGGCGTTGCCGGCAAGGCGAAAGTCTTCATGGGTCTGGGCGTCGATGCGCCGCGCACCAAGCCCGAGACCGCCAAGATGACCGCCGACATCGCCTACCGGTCGGTGATGGCGACCTATCGCGCCGGTGGCTCGGGCGTCGTCCTTGCCCCCAACTATGCCAGCATGAAGCTCGACCACCTCGATGGCGTCGCCCGCGCGCTCACGGAGCTCGGGCTGAAGTGACGGCAGACTACGATACCCTGATCCGCAACGCCAAAGTCCTCGTCGGCGACACCCTTGCCGATGTCGACGTGGCGCTGCGCGAGGGCCGGATCGCGGCGCTCCTGCCGCGCGGCGCCGGCACGGCGAAGGACATCATCGACGCCACCGGCCAGCACCTCTTGCCAGGTGCCATCGACATCCACTTTCACATCCGCGCCCCGGCCTTTCCCGAGCGCGGCACCGTCGAATCCGAGACTCGCGCCGCGGCCGCCGGCGGCATCACCACGCTGTTCGAAATGCCGCTCAGCCGTCCCAGTTGCTCCGATGCGCGGCAGGTCGAGATCCGCCGCGCCCATTTTGCCGAGCACGCGGTCATCAATTTCGCGCTCTTCGGCGCGCCGGGCGACCTCAGCGACGCGAGCCTCGCCGCAATGCGCGACGCCGGCGTCGTCGCCTTCAAGATGTTCACCACTCCCTCGCCCGAAGGCCGCGACGACGAGTTCTACGGCATCGCCTTCCCCGACGAGGCCGACCAGTTGCGCGCCCTCGAGGCCGCCGCCACCGTCGGACGCCCCATCGTCGTCCATGCCGAAAGCGCCCAGTTGCTGGCGGCCGGCGAGCGCGCCGTGGCGGGCCGCGATCCTGCCGATCTCGACACCCATCTGCTGGCGCGTCCCGACATCTGCGAAGCGGTGGCGGTGGCCAAGCTGCTCACCATGAACATCCGCGCCGGCGCCCGGCTGCACATCGCCCATGTGACCTCGGCGCTGACCGTCGCGGTGCTGCGCGCCTTCAAGGGCACCTCGGATTTTTCCGCCGAGACCTGCCCGCACTATCTGTTCCGCACCCATGACGACGTGAAGCGCGTCGGCGTCTTCGGCAAGATCAATCCGCCGCTCCGCACCAAGGCCGACCAGGATGTGCTGTGGGAGGCGCTGGCCGACGGCACGCTGACCCATGTCACCACCGACCATGCCGCCTTTTCGGAAGCCGAAAAGCGCAGCGGCGCCGCCGACATCGTCAGCGCCCCCGCCGGCAGTCCCGGCTCCGAAATTCTGGTTCCGGCGCTGCTCGACGCCGTCGCTTCCGGCCGGCTGACGCTGGCCCACGCCATGGCGCTGCTCAGCGGCAACGCCGCCCGGCGCTTCGGCCTCCTCTCCAAGGGCCGCATTGCCGAGGGCTATGACGCGGACCTGATCCTCGTCGATTTTGCCGGCACCACGACCATTCATCGCGACACCCTTGTCACCTTCGCCCGCGACGTTGCACAGCTCTACGAAGGCGCCCAATTCAACGTCCGGGTCTTGCGCACCATCGTTGGCGGACGCACGGTCTTTGACGGCCGCGTCGTCGGTACCCCAGGCTGGGGCCGCTACGTCGCGCCCGGCCGCGACGTGCCGGTCGCCGCAAGCCCGGTCTACGCATGACCGATCCCGCCTCCGGAGACGACCATATGAATAACGCCGTCGCCGCCGCGCCGCCCCTTCTCGAGGTCGAGGATCTGCAGACCTCCTTCATCGTCGGCGAAGGCCAGCGGATCGTCGCGGTCGATGGCGTGAGCTTTCGGGTCGAGGCCGGCGAGACCATCGCCATCGTCGGTGAATCGGGCTCGGGCAAGTCGGTCACCAGCCTCTCGATCATGCGCCTCCTCCCCAAGAAGGTCGGCAAGATCTCGCGCGGCGCCATCCGCCTGCGCGGCCGCGATCTGGTGCCGCTGCCCGATCGCGACATGCGCGCCGTGCGGGGCAAGGACATCGGCATGATCTTTCAGGAGCCCATGACCAGCCTCAACCCGGTCCACACCATCGGCGCCCAGATCGCCGAAGTGGTGATCGAGCATGAAAAGCTGTCGAAGTCGGCAGCCCATGCGCGCGCCATCGCCATGCTCGAGCTCGTCGGCATCCCCGAGCCGGCGCGTCGCGCCAACCAGTACCCGCACGAGATGTCGGGCGGCATGCGCCAGCGCGCCATGATCGCCATGGCCCTCGCCTGCGAGCCGAGCGTCCTCATCGCCGACGAGCCGACCACCGCTCTCGACGTCACCATCCAGGCGCAGATCCTCGACCTGATGCGGCGGCTCCAGGAAAAGCTGGGGATGGCGATCGTCTTCATCACCCATGATCTCGGCATCGTCGCCGAGAACGCCAACCGCGTCGTCGTCATGTATGCCGGCCAGGTGGTCGAGTCCGGCAGCGTGGCGCAGATCTTTTCAAAGCCGCTGATGCCCTACACCGCCGGCCTGCTGCAGTCGGTGCCCCGCATGGGCGCCGGCGAGGTCAAGACCCGGCTCTCGACCATCCCCGGCTACGTTCCCCTGCTCACCAAGCTGCCGAGCGGCTGCCGCTTCCGCACCCGCTGCGCCTTCGCCACCGAGGCCTGTGCGGAAAAGGAACCGGCGCTCGAAGTGATCGAGGGCGACCGCTCGGTGCGCTGCATCCGCTGGCGTGACCTCGACCTGCAGACGCGCAAGGTGCCCGCATGACCGACCTCGCTCCCGACGCACCGCTGGAAAAGCCGCGCGACGTGCTGCTGCACGTCATCAACCTCAAGAAATACTTCCCCATCCGTGGCGGCATCCTCAACCGCGTCGTCGGCGCGGTGAAGGCGGTCAACGATGTGAGCTTCGACATCACCCGCGGCGAGGTCGTCGGCCTTGTCGGCGAGTCGGGGTCGGGCAAGACCACGGTCGGCCGCACCGTGCTCAAGCTCGAAAAGCCGACCTCTGGCACCGTCGATTTCGACGGCGCCGACCTGAACCGGCTGACGCCCCCGATGCTGCGGAGCTACCGCAAGCGCATGCAGATCGTCTTCCAGGATCCCTACGCCAGCCTCAACCCGCGTGAAAAGATCCGCACCGTGCTCGGTCATGCCCTCGCCGTCCATCGCATCGGCACCCCCGCCGACCGCGAGGAGCGGATCGTCGCCTTGCTCGAGCAGGTGGGCCTCACCGGCGACTATCTCGATCGCTTCCCGCACGAATTCTCCGGCGGTCAGCGCCAGCGCATCGGCATTGCCCGGGCGCTCGCGGTCGAGCCCGAATTCATCGTCGCGGACGAGCCCGTCTCGGCCCTCGACGTCTCGATCCAGGCGCAGGTGGTCAACCTCCTCAGCGACCTCAAGGACAAGTTCAACCTCACCATGCTGTTCATCGCCCACGATCTGGCGGTGGTCGAACACATCAGCGACCGGGTGATCGTCATGTATCTGGGCCGCATCATGGAGATCGCGCCGACCGCCGCGCTCTATGGCAGGCCCAACCACCCCTACACCAAGGCACTGCTGTCGGCGGTTCCCAACCCCGACCCCGGCGCCAAGAAGGACCGGATCATCCTGACCGGCGATATCCCGAGCCCCATCAATCCGCCGTCCGGCTGCGTCTTCCGCACCCGCTGCCCGATGGCGATCGCCGACTGCGCCAATATCGTCCCGGTGCCCAAAGAGATCGCCCCCGGCCATTTCAGCGCCTGCATCCGCACCGCGCCCTAGCCCCTTCTGATCAGGACTGCCCCCGATGACCGACCTCGATGTGAAATTCGACCGCTATTACAGCTACGACGAAATGACTGAGCGGCTGCACCGCCTCGCCGCGGCTTTCCCTCAGCTTGCAACGCTGACCTCGATGACCAAATCGCACCAGGGCCGCGACGTCTGGCTGGTCGAGATCAACAACCCGAAAACCGGGCCGGCGCTCGAAAAGCCGGGCTTTTACATCGACGCTCAGATCCACGCCGAAGAGCACGCGACCAGCGCCGTCGCGCTCTACGCCATCTGGCACCTGTTGACCCGGTACGGCCGTGACGAAGAGGTCACGCGCCTCGTCGACACCCAGGCGTTCTACATCATTCCGCGCATCAATCCCGACGGCGCCGAACTGGCGCTCCAGCCGCCGTATTACAACTGGTGCGGCAATGGCCGCTTCATGCCGGGCGCCGACCGCATCGAGGGCCTGATCCCCTCCGACATCGACGGCGACGGCTATCTGGTGTGGATGCGCGTCCCCGACGCCCGCGGCGAGTGGAAGAAGAGCCCCACCAATTCCGACATCATGGTGCAGCGCGCCCCCGGCGAGGAAGGCGGGCAGTATTTCCGCATGTACCCCGAGGGCACGATCCGCAATTTCGACGGCGCCAACGTGCCGGTCGAGCGGCCCGAAGACGGCAACATGAACCGGAATTTCCCGACCCACTGGTCGCCGCAGGAATACGGCGCCGGCGAGCATCCGCTGTCCGAGCCCGAGGCCGCCGCCATGGCCGAGCTGATCCTCCGCCACCCCAACATCTGCGGCATGTGCGCCTACCACACGCATGGCGGCATCATCCTCCGCCCCTCGATGACCAAGCCCGACAGCGCCATGGGTGCGCGCGACATCAACCTGTTCAAGGAGATCGGCAAGGTCGGCACCGAGTTGACCGGCTACCCGACCGTCTCGATCTACGAGGAGTTCACCCCCGACAAGTCGAAGGTCCGCCGCGGCGGCCTCATGGACTGGACCTACGAGGAGATGGGGATCATCAGCCTCGGCACCGAAGTGTGGGATCTCGAGCGGACCGCCGGCGTCCCCAAGGAGGGCTACTACAACCTCTATCCGCGCAACGAGGAGGTGCAGCAGAAGGTCTACGACTACGTCACCACGCACATGGCCGAGAAGGGCTGGCGTCCGTGGAAGCCATTCGATCATCCCCAGCTCGGGCCGATCGAGATTGGCGGCATGGTCAACATCTGGAGCTACCGCAACCCGCCGGGCGAACTGCTCGAGGAGATGTGCCGCCAGAACGTGCTGTTCAACCTCCGCCACGCGGCCTCCGCCCCGCAGGTCAGGATCGACAGCCTCGACGTCACCGCGCTGGGCGCCGACCTCTACAAGGTGCGCACGGTCGTCTCCAACTACGGGTACCTGCCCACCAACCTCTCCGACGTCGCCATCGCCAACAAGGTGGCGAAGCCCGTTTTGGTGACGCTGGGCGTCGATGGCGGCGAGATCGTCATGAACCCCGCGACCGCCGACCTTGGCCATCTCGCGGGCCGCAACGAGCGGCTCTACCCCTACTCGCCCTGGGGCCAGCAATGGACCGCCAACGCCAGGCCGGTCGAGTGGCTGGTGCGCGCCCCGGCCGGCTCGACCGTCACCGTCACCAGCGTCTCCCAGAAGGGGGGCACGCAGCGCCGCAGCGCGACGCTCTGATCGTCATCCCTCGATCATTCGTTGAGCTCCAGAGCGTCATATGTCGCCATTCCTTGGCGCCTCATATGACGGGTTAGCGCCGGACTTTCGCCTTCTCGCGCGTCTTGCGCTCGATCAGCAGCATATGGTCCTCGAGCGCCGACTGGATCTCTTCGAACGGCGTCTCGGGCTTGGCCACCTGCGCCACGATCCAGTCCCTGAACTGCTGATGCTGCTTCGGGATCGCCGCAAGGTTGGTGTCCCGGTAGCGATCGAAATTGAACACGATCAGCACATGCCGCGCGATCGTGTCCCACAGCGTTCCGACGATCGCATTGCGCGCCGCGATCCTTATCGCCCGGTGGAACTCGAGGTCGGCCACCAGCGAGCTGCGCATGTCCTCGGCCTTCGCCGACACCAGCATCCGCGCGATCGGCGCCTCCAGCACCTCGGTGCTGCCCACGCCCTTCCGCCAGTTATCGATCGCATCGCGCAACAGGAAGGATTCGAGCGACAGCCGGACCTCCATGATCTGCTGCGTTACCGCGCCATCGAACGCCGCGACGCGATAACCTCGATGGCCGCCGCCGCTCAAAATACCCTGTGCATGCAGGACCTTGAGCGCTTCACGGATCGGTACCCAGCTGACCCCGAGCTTGTCGACCAGTGTCGTCTCGACGATGCGCTCGCCCGGCTCGAGGATGCGCATGGAGATGGCTTCGGCAATGCTGTCGGCAACGCTGTCGGCGAGCGCGAGACGCTTGGGCTGCGGCAGTCCGATCAAGCCGACGTCTTTGTGCATGCCGTTATCCCCGCGGACCTCACGGCTGGCCGGCCGTCGGTTCCAAGCATCGAGCGCTCGTAACATCATGGCGACGCCGCTTCAACACGCCCCTCTCGGGCTTCCCCCGCCTCCGGGCCCAGCTAGCCCGCCAGCATGCCGGTGGTTCGACCCCAGCGGATGGTGCATTCGATGACGCGCTGGATCGGGGCCGCGTTCGGGGCAGCGTCGATGATGCTGGCGAGAGCATCGCTTACGGCATTTCTCGGCGGCAGGATGGTGGTCAGCGAGTGGCAATCCCAGGTGGCGAGCGCCACGCCGTCATGCCCGACGATCGACAGCTCCTCGGGCACCGCAATCCCCAGCAGGGCCGCGGCGTCCTTGGCCCCGATAGCCATCAGGTCGTTGGCGCAGATCAGCACATCGGGCGGCGCCTGGCGCAGCAGCAGCACGGCTTCCTTGAACCCCGATTCATAGGAATAGTCGCCGTGTACCACCTGGTCGAAGGCGAGCCCGTGCTGCTTGAGGGCGGCGGCAAACCAGGCCATGCGCTGCTTGTCGACAAAGCTCGAGGCACGGCCCGAAAGGTAGCTGAACCGGTGCTTGCCGAGGGCCGCCAGCCGGTCGATGATTTCGGCCGAGGCAACCGACGAGTCGAGCCGCACATCGGAGACGGCGCGCCCCTCGAGCGGCTCGGACGAGGCGACGATTGCGGTGGCCGAACGGAAGATCTCGAGCGTGTCGTCGATCGATACCGCGTCGGAGTAGAGTACCACGTGATCGACCTGATAGGTCGAGGCGATCCGCATCAGCTGGCTGCGGTCCTCGTGGTTGGCGCAGCACAGCAGCAGCGGCATGCGCTCCTGCTGCTGCAGCCGGTGGATGAGCAGGTCGAGCCCTTCGCCCTCGGCCGGATTGGCCACGGTATTGACCACCAGCGCCACCAGCCGCGACTGGCTGTTGTTCAGCGAACGCGCCATTGCGTTGGGCCGGAAGCCATGTTCCTTGGCCAGCGCCAGTACGCGCCGGCGAGTTTCCGGCTTGATCCGGGAGTCCTTGGCAAAGGCGCGCGAAATGGTGGCCGACGAAACTCCGGCGAGTTTCGCCAGTTCGACCGATGTCATTCCCTTTTCGCGCATCTTTGCGGTCTTCGTGCCTGCTGGATCAGGCACTGTCTATCGTGATCGCTGCGCCATCGCGAGAGGCAGATGCCTTGATCGCGTCCCACAACCGCGCAAATCGTACGCCGTTGGCGACCGTCGACGGATTGTCGAGCCGCCCGCTGCGGACCGCCTGGAAGGTCAGCATGGGGGTATCGAGGATCTCCAGCGTCTGGCGCGGCTCGGCGACGCCGCCCACGGTGACCTCGCGCCAGGCGCCCCAAGCGTCAATCCGTACGATGGCGTTGGTGTAAAAGAAGGCGATGGCCGAAGCACAGCCGGGCGGGCCGTCGCCGGCAGCATTGAAGGTCACGAGTGCGCCATTGTCGAGCCGGGCAGCCACCGCACAGACGAGGTCGACCCGCAGCCCGCGGTTGTTGGTGAAGGCCGCCAGCCGCTCGAATTCGGCGTCGGCGAGCACGCAAACCGTGTTCATCATGTGGGCGCCGGTATCGAACATGAACCCGCCGCCCGAAATTTCGGGGTTCTGCTTCCACTGGCCGGCGTAGTTGTTGCGCCAGCCTTCCCAGATCGAGGCATTGACGCTGACCAGCGCGCCGAAATCGCCGTTGCGGGCGCGGGCCCGCGTATCGTGGATCAGCGGCGACAATCCGCCCTGGAAAGCGATGACAACGGTTCGGCCGGTCCGCTGCACGGCGTCGCGGAGCTGCAGGGCTTCCTCGACCGTGGTGACCATCGGCTTTTCGAGCAGCAGGTCGAAGCCCGCCTCGATCACCGCCAGGGCGTTGGCGCAGTGAAAGACGTGCGGGGTCGAGACATAGACCGCATCCATCTGGCCCTGCTGCCCGACCAGCATCGCCTCGGCCGTGTCGAACTCCAGCGGCCGCGGGCTGCCCACCGCCGCGCAGACGTCGCCGAACCGTTGGCGCGACGTCGCGCTGACATCGGCGATGGCCATGATCTCGACATCGGGCATGGCGGCCCAACCCTTGGCGTAGTCCGCCGCCTTCAGCCCGGCCCCAATGACCCCGAGCCGCAACATGCCGTCCATCTCTCTCTCCCCTGCGAGGGCGTTTCGCCCGTCGGATGTATACGATTGCACGATCCGTTCGCGCAAGTGAGGGCAGAAAAGCCTTTCAGATATAAGCATTTCAGACGAATTACGCCCGGTCTGATTCAGGTCTTGCGCAATTTGCGTTAGCGTGTACATTTTTCTGACGGTGCTGGAGGGCGCCGTCAGAAAAGGAAATGGGAGGATCATCGTGAAGAGATTTTTCGTCGGCGGCCTGACGGCCGTCGCACTGGTCTTGCTGTCGGGCACCGCCGATGCCGCGACGCTGCGCATCGCACTGCACGGGCAGGCCGGGCTCGACGCATTCAA
>JANXSI010000086.1 GCA_025352765.1 Devosia sp.
GACGTCGAGGAACTTCAGTTTCGCCTCGGCGCAGGCGCGGGTGAACCCGGCCCGGCGCCGCTGCGCCGTATCCAGCTGGTCGGAGTCGCCGATGAACCCGAGGCGCCTGTGCCCCGCCTCGATCAGCGTGCGGGCGGCCAGGAAGCCCGCCGCCTCGTCATCGACCGTGATGCTGCGCCCGACGGCCGCGCGTCGGTTGACGAAAACGTGCGGGATCGGGTTGTCCTTGAGGGCGGCCACGATCTCCTTGGATTGTGCCGACACGGCAAAGATCATTCCGTCGACGCGGCGCTCGCTGACGAGCTTGAGATAGGTCGAGGTGGTCGAGGCTTCATCCTCGACGTCGGCAACCAGCATGACGTAGCCGATCTCCTCGGCGCGCCGCACCGCACCGCGCACGATCGATGCATAGACCGGATTCATCAGATTGGGCAGCAGGATGCCGAGCGCTCCGGACCGTCGGGTCCTGAGATTGCGGGCCGACGCGTGCGGCCGGTAGTTGAGCCTGTTGGCCTCGTCGATGATGGCCTGCCGGGTCTCGGGCCGCACGCTGATGCCGCCGCTCAACACCTTGGAGACGGTCGACACGTCGACCTTCAGCGCGGTAGCGATATCCTTGAGGGTCGCCGGCCGGGGCGGGCCCTTGGGGGGTATGTCATCCGTCAAGCCTTGGCGCCTCGATAGTGAGCCAACAATTTGGCATCCGGATCGTATCTGTACGACCGCGCGGTCAATCCGCCATCCACTGCCAGCGACTCTCCACTTACAAATGATGACTCGGGGGACAGCAGCCAGGCAACCGCGGCGGCGACTTCCTCGGGCTCGCCGATCCGCTCCATGGGGTGGATGATCGACATTTCGCGCTCGGCCACGGCGCTGTCGGGGCTTTCGCGGATCACCTGCTCGACCAGCGGCGTCCGGATGGCGCCGGGGGCGACGGAGTTGGCGCGGATGCCAACCGGGCCATATTCGACCGCGATATAGCGCGACAGGGCGTCGACGCCGGCCTTGGCGACGTCGTAAGCGGCCCACATGTTGAAGGCGGAGCGCCCGTGTGCCGACGACATGTTGACGATCGAACCGGTGGTCTTGTGCTGCACCCAGGTCCGGATCGCTTCCGACGCCCCCCAGAAATGCGACATCAGATTGACCCGGATGACGCGGTCCACCTCGTCGGGATTGGGCTCGTGGAGGTTCCCCATCACGGCGATGCCGACATTGTTGACCCAGCCGCCGAGCGGCGCCAGTGCCTCGGCCGCCTCACGCGCCCTGGCCAGTACGGCGCGATCCGAGGCATCGCCGCGGACCACCGCGTGGCCGGCACCCAAACTCGTTTCGAGCCGGTCGGCGCCGGCCTTGTCGAGTTCGATCCCGACCACCTTCCAGCCGTCTGCTGCAAGCCGGCGGGCGATGGCAAAGCCAATTCCCGAGCCCGCTCCGGTGACCACCACGCTGCGTGCGTCCACTTGTCCGTCTCCCTTTTCGGGGCCCGACTGGAACAAAGCTCCACTGGCCGCGAGAACGCGACGTTCTCGTGCTGCGGGCACCTCCCACGCTCTTGAGATATCGCAGACACAAACGATTGACTAGACAATTTTCTCGCTAAGCAATCGATTGACTAGTTCTTCGGCCCGATGCTAGCTTTGCCGCCGACCGACGAGCAATTCGTCGGCTAAAATGACCTCGGAGGGGGAGACATGGACGACAACGACCAGAGCGGAAGCTCGCGGAAGTCACTTGCGGCCAACCGCCGCGACGTATTGCGCGCGATGGCCGCGCTCGGCCTGACCACCGGCGTGCTTGGGAGATATGGCGTTTCGGCCGCTTTCGGCGCCGACTTCGACTGGAAGAAATTCGCGGGGACCAAGCTCAGCCTGCTCATGACCGGCGACGAGAACGACCATCGCGCTCTTGCCGACCTGATGCCGCAGTTCGAGGCCGAGACCGGCATGACGCTGGAGGTCACCTCGCCGGCCCTCGGCGCCTTGATCGAAAAGACCCTGCAGGTGCTGCAGGCGCCGCAAGCCTCGTTCGAACTCATCGAGTTCCTGGGCTTCCTGACCACCCAACAGGTGGGGGCCGGCTACTACGAGCAACTCAACCAGTACATCGACGACCCAACCCTGACGGCCCCCGACTGGGAGATCGGCGATTTTCTGCCGCCAGCCATGAGCAATGTCGGCTATTTCGACATGGCAACCAAGACCGTGGGCAAGGGCAAGGACATCTACGGCATTCCCGGCATGCACTCGGGCTCGGTGATCTACTTCTATCGCAAGGACCTCTTCGACGCCGCCGGGCTGAAGCCGGCCACCACCTGGGACGAGTTCAAGGCGGCCGCCGAAAAGCTCAACTCGGCCGATGTTGCCGGTTGCTCCTTCATCGGCGCCAACGATTTCTCGCTGGCGACGGTCGACTGGTACACTCGCTTCATCACGACGGGCGGCAAGCTGATGTCGGGCAGCCCGCAGACCAAGGACTTCAAGCCCAACGTCAATTCGCCCGAGGGCATCGGCGCCCTGCAGATGCTGATCGACGTGCTGCCCTACGCGCCCAAGAACGTCACCAAATACGGCTTTGCCGAGAACGTCGATGGTTTCTCGACCGGCAAGATCGCCCAGATGGTGTTCTGGTCGACCATCGCCGGCCCGATCTTCAACACGGAAAACTCGATGGTTGCCGACAAGACCGGCACAGGGCCGGTGCCCGCCGCGCCGGGGCAGACGCCCAGGGCCATCCAGGGCGGCTGGGGCATGGGGATTCCCAAGAACGCCGATCCGGCCAAGAAGCAGGCCGCTTGGCTGGCGCTTACCTGGCTGACCAGCAAGGCGTTCAACAAGTACGAGGTCGACAAGTACCAGATCGATGCCAGCCGTACCTCGACGTTCAACGACCCCGAGCTTGTCGCGAAGTTCCCCTATCTGCCGGACTCGCTCAAGGCCGCTTCGACCGCCGACGTGATCCCGACTTCGTACATCCCTGAGTTCTTCCAGCTCAATGATGCGATGAACGTTGAGTTCAACGCCGCGCTCCTTGGCACACAGGACGCCAAGACCGCCTGCGACAAGGTGCAGGCAAGCTGGGAAGCGATCCTCAAAAAAGCCGGCCACATGGCCTGATTGATCGGGGCGGGTGACCATCGCGAGACGTTCACATGACCATTGCGATGCCATCCGCCTCCACCAAATACGTCTTCGGCAAGCCGGAGAACCCGCGACGAACCGTCTGGTTCTTCCTCGGCCCCTGCGTTGCCTACCTGATCGTATTTTCCATCTACCCGCTGTTCCACAGTCTCCGACTGTCGTTCACGGACCTGACGGCAGCGGGTGGCACCGGCAATTGGGTCGGGCTCAAGAACTACGCCGACCTGCTGGTCGATCCGCTGTTCTGGAACGCTGCCCGCAACAGCGCCATCATGGTGACGCTTGCGGTCGCGCTGCAGGTCGTCCTCGGCGTCGCCCTAGCGATGTTCTTCAACCTTCACCTGCGCGGCTCCTGGATTGTCCGCGGCATCCTGCTCCTGCCCATGCTGATCCCGCCCATCGTCGTCGGCGTGATGTGGCGGGCGCTTCTCAACCCTGACTGGGGCCTCGTCGACTGGATCATTTCGCGCTTCGGACTGACGCCCCCAGACTGGCTGGGCTCGGTCGACATGGCGATCGTCACGCTGGTCCTTGTCGATTCCTGGCAATGGACTCCGTTCGTCTTCATCATCGTCTTCGCCCGTCTGCAGGCCCTGCCGCAGGACGTGTTCGAGGCGGCTAATGTCGACGGCGCCGGCTCCTGGGTAACCTTCCGGCGCATCACGCTGCCCATGCTGATGCCGGCCATCGTCTTCGCCTCGGTGTTCCGGGCGGTCGATGCCTTCCGCTCCTTCGACCTGATCTATGGCCTGAGCTATGGCGGCCCCGCCCGCGGCACCACGACACTGAGCTTCTTTGCCTTCCAGAACGGCTTTCAGTTCCAGAACTACGGCTACGCGGCGGCCGTCGCCTATTCGATGCTGATCATCCTCGCTGTCGGCACCACGGTGATCCTCCGCTACGTCCACATTCGGGGGCCCGGCCAGTGAAACTCAAGCCCGGCCGCGTCGTCGCCTACGTTGCGCTGATCGTCATCGGCCTCGTCGGCATTGCGCCCTTCGTCTACCTCGCTGTGCTGTCGACCAAAAAGCGCATCGAGATCACGGCGCAGGTGCCGCCTGCTCTGACCTTCAACTGGACACAGATCGCCAAGAACTACACTGAGGTGCTGTTCGGGCAGGGGATGCTGAGCTTTACCCTCAATTCCCTCATTGTCGTCGGCGCCGCCACGGCCATCGCAATCGTCATCGGCACGCCAGCCGCCTACGCCTTCTCGCGGCTCCGCTTCAAGAACAGCGACTCGCTGGCGAGCACGATCCTTTCCATGCGGTTCATGCCGCCGATCGCCGTCGCCATCCCGTTGTTCCTGATGGTCAAGACTGCGGGACTTAGCGATACCTATTTCGGCCTGATCCTGCCCTATGTCGCCTTCTCGCTGCCGCTCGTGGTCTGGATCATGATCGGCTTTTTCGACGAGGTGCCGCGCGAGATCGACGAGGCCGCCATGATCGACGGCGGTACCCACTTCGTCATCCTGTGGCGCATCATGCTGCCCATCGTCCGTCCGGGGCTGCTGACGGCGGCGCTGTTCGGTGCGCTGTTCATCTGGAACGAGTTTCTCGTCGCACTCTACGTCATCAACTCGCGCGGCCTGCAGACCATCTCGCTGGGCGCCGCTACCCTCGTCAGCGCGCAGCGGCCGATCGACTGGAACATCGCCGCCGCCGTGGGCGTCGTCACGGTCATCCCGATCCTGATCTTTTCGCTTTTCGTCCAACGCTACATCGTGCGTGGACTGACCGCCGGAGCCGTCAAATGAATTTCGACCTCACGCCCGAACTCGTCACCGACAACCTTGGCTGGCCCGAAGGTCCGACCGTCATGCCCGACGGCAGCCTGGTGTTCGTCGAGAGCTATCGCAGCCAGCTCACCATCGTCGGCAAGGACGACAAGCCACGGCAGCTTGCCTATGTGACCGGCGCACCCAACTCGTGCGTGCTCGGCTCGGACGGGGCCCTCTATGTCTGCCAGAATGGCGGCACCGTCGGCCCGTGGCGCGCGGCAGAAATGACGCTTCCCTCGATCCAGCGCGCCATGCCGGGCGGCAAGCCTGAGATCCTCGTCACCGAGGTCGAAGGGATAAAGCTCAACGGTCCAAACGATTTGGTCTTTGCTCCCGACGGTACGCTGGTTTGGACCGACCCCGGCACCTACAATCCGGCAAATCCCGATCCCTCCTACATCTTCGCGCTGTCGCCCGACGGCAAGGCGAGCGTCAAGGTCCGGTTCGACAAGCCCACCTTTCCCAATGGCGTCGTCGTCGAGGCGGACGGCTCGATCGTCTGGGACGAGTCCTACACCGGTCACGTCAAGCGGCTGCGAACCGACGGCCGGATCGAAGATCTGGGGCGGATGCCAGGTGAAAACCCGATCCTCGACGGCATGAGCATTGCGAGGGACGGCTCGCTGCTCGTGACCGACCTGGTCGGCGCCGGTATTCACGTCATCGCGCGGGACGGTTCGGTCAAGGGCTTCATCAAGGCAGGCGGCGCGCCGACCAACCTCGCCTTCGACGGCGAGACGCTGTGGATCACGGACGCCAGCGTCCTCGCCAGCAGCGACAAGCCGTCCTACGCGGGAAAGCTTTGGCGCCTGAAATACCCTGGGGGTGGGGCGCCCACGTACAAGGGCACGATCCGGATGGGGGGGCGAACATGAGCCGCGAACGCTTTGCCGGACTGACGCACAAGGGGCACGTCGCTTTCGTCACGGGCGCGGGGTCCGGAATCGGCCGCGAAACCGCGTTGACGCTGGCCGATCTAGGCGCGGATGTCGCGGTGCTCGACTGGACGCCCGGGGCGGCCAACGACACCGCCACCGAAATCGAGCATATGGGGCGCCGGGCGCTCGCCTTCACCGGCGATACCGGTGATGAGAGAACCATCGTCGACGCCTTCGCCCGCACCCGCGAAACCCTCGGGGAGGTCGACGTTGCGGTCGCCTGCGCCGGCGTTCTGGGGCAGGGCGGCCCCGTGTTCGAGACGTCGGTCGCCGATTTCGAACAGGTGATGGGCGTCAATGTCCGCGGCTCGTTTCTCGTCACGCGGGAGGCCGCCAAGGGGATGCGCAAGCAGAAGAGCGGTGCAATCGTGCTGCTCTCGAGCCTCGATGGGCTGCAGGCCGAGCACGGCATGTTCTCGTACTGTACGTCGAAAGGCGCGTTGCTCAATCTGGCGCGGGCCGCGGCGCTCGATCTCGCCCGCGACAACGTGCGGGTCAACTGCGTCTGCCCGTCAGTCACCTATACGCCACTCCTGACCGGGCGGCTCGCCACCATCCCCAACGGCGACGCGGTGCTCGCATCCTATGCCGAGCGCCACCCGCTGGGCCGGGTGCTCACGGTGGGCGACATCGCCTCAGCTATCGCCTTTGTGACGTCCTCGATCGCCACAGGGATCACCGGCGCTGCCATTCCTGTCGACGCCGGCATCGGCGCCACGTGGGACAATTATCGCGATCCACCCTGGGTGCACCGCGGCTGACTCTCGGGCCCAGTCGCGCCATACTGCGTGTCGGAACTCCAGCAAAGCAGTGGGTGCAATCACTGACGCGGGCGTCGGCGCCTGCCTCAGCCATACGTGGGACTTGCTCCGAACCGTAACGTACGGTACGGTAAGCCGGTGACATGCGCTGCCAGTCTTCGCCCAACGTGGCCCTGACCGTCGGGGCATCGAGGAGGCTTCGAAATTGACGGTCGCGATACGGCCAGCTTCGGACACGTTCACGCCCCGCCAGCAGGCGGTGCTGACGGCGGCGCTCGACCTGTTGGTCGAAGCGGGTGACGGGCTGACCATGACGGCGGTCGCGCGCCGCGCGAGTTGCTCGAAGGAAACGCTCTACAAATGGTTCGGCGACCGCGATGGGCTGCTGACGGCGACAGTGCAGTGGCAGGCCGCGAAGGTGCGGGTGCCGCTGGTCGACCGCAAGTCGCTCGGGCTCACGTCGCTCCGGGCCAGTCTCTACCAATTTGGCCGCGACCTGCTTGCCACCATCGCGGGGGAGACGTCGGTGGCGCTCAACCGGCTGGCGATCACCCACGCGACCGAGGACAACGGGCTTGGGGCCATCGTTCTCGACAATGGGCGCTTCACCATGGGCAAGCGGCTGAAGCCGCTGCTCGAAGCGGGGCGCGACGCGCGCATGCTGCGGTTCGACAGTTCCGAGACGGCGTTCCGGACCTTCTTCGGTCTCGTCCTGCGGGATGTGCAGATCCGGCTGCTGCTCGGCGACAAGCTGTCGCTCACGACCAAGGAAATCGAGACCGACGCCGAACGGGCGACCGAACAATTCTTGGCACTCTACGGGGTGGAGCCGTCCAAGCCACGATGACGCCCCGACGATGAACCCGGGCAGCGACCCGACCTGACAACAACGTTCAAAAAACAGGGCCCCAACGGACCCAACGCACAACACGGGAGACAACCATGCGCGTTTATTACGATCGGGATGCCGATCTCAACATCATCAAGTCCAAGAAGGTCGCGATCGTCGGCTATGGCAGCCAGGGTCACGCGCACACGCTCAACCTGCGCGACAGCGGCGTGACTGACCTCGTCGTGGCGCTGCGTCCGGGTTCGCCGTCGGCAATCAAGGCCGAGGGGCAGGGCCTCAAGGTGATGAGCGTTGCCGACGCGTCGAAGTGGGCCGACGTCATCATGATGCTGACGCCGGACGAACTGCAGGCCGATATCTACAAGAAGGACATCGAGCCCAACATCCGCGACGGTGCCGCGATCGCCTTCGCGCACGGCCTCAATGTGCATTTCGCACTGATCGAGCCGAAGTCGACCGTCGACGTCATCATGATCGCGCCCAAGGGCCCGGGCCACACGGTGCGCGGCGAATTCCAGAAGGGTGGCGGCGTGCCGTGCCTGATCGCGGTGCACCATGATGCGTCGGGCAATGCCCACGACATCGCGCTGGCCTATGCTTCGGGTGTCGGCGGCGGCCGGTCGGGCGTTATCGAAACGACGTTCCGCGAAGAGTGCGAGACCGATCTCTTCGGCGAGCAGGTGGTGCTGTGCGGCGGGCTCGTCGAGCTGATCCGCGCCGGCTTCGAGACGCTGGTGGAAGCCGGCTATGCGCCCGAGATGGCGTATTTCGAGTGCCTGCACGAAGTGAAGCTGATCGTCGACCTGATCTACCAGGGCGGCATCGCCAACATGAACTACTCGATCTCCAACACCGCCGAGTGGGGCGAGTATGTCTCGGGTCCGCGGATCATCACGTCCGACACCAAGGCCGAGATGAAGCGCGTGCTCAAGGACATCCAGTCGGGCAAGTTCACCTCCGAGTGGATGCAGGAATACAAGGGCGGCGCCTCGCGCTTCAAGGCGACCCGCCGCCTCGCCGACGAGCACCAGATCGAGGAAGTGGGCGCCAAGCTGCGCGACATGATGCCGTGGATCAAGGCCGGCGCGCTGGTCGACAAGTCCAAGAACTAAGCGGGTTCGCTGCTCGCGAGGTGGCGCATCGTTCGGGACCCCGGAGCACACGCTCCGGGGTCGTGCTTTTGATCGAGACGCCAGCCACTCGCCGACCCTGCGATCCCGAAGCAAGAAGGGCCCCGATTTCTCGGGGCCCTTCAAACGTGTTCGGTTGCGGGAACCGGACCTTCACTCATGAGCGCGGTGGCCCTTGGTGTGCGCGGTCCGCGTGCCGGCCATCATCTCGTGGATGTCCGAGCGGCTGAGGCCGATGTCACGGAGCAGGCGGTCGTCGAAATCAAGCAGATCGGCGTAGGCCCGACGCTTGTCAGAGCGGCGGAACAGCGAAGAGAGCAGGTTCATTTGTCGATTCGTCCTATTTTTGGGGCAGGGCGCCTCAAAAATAGGCGCCCAATGCGGCGGCTTATGCCCCCAAACCGATGAACCCCTTATGAACACGGACGCCCAATTGACTGGCCGAGGGCCGGGGCGTTGGTCTAGCGCCTCTCTCACTGCCGGGCGCGAATGTTCGGCGTGCCCGGTGGGGTGAGGGCAGCGGCGTCCCGGTCAGACTCTACGGCTGGCGCGGGCCCGCTCGCGGGCGGCGCGCAAGTCCTCGCTGTCGAAGCGGAAGTCGTGGAAGACGCTGCCGCGGCGCTCATTGCCAGGCTGACGACGGCTCACCAGCAGGCTTGCAAACAAGAGTTCAGAGAGACTGGTCATTTCATACCTCTTCAAAGCGCCGGGCTTGTATCCGGCAGGGCGGGCTTTTAGGAGCGAGGGATTGAACCGGTTCTGAACAGGGAATTCAGAGATGAAACTGCCGCAATTTCCGGTCAACGGAGGCTGCCAGTGCGGCGCCGTGCGCTATCTTCTGCTGGCCGCGCCCCTCGGGATCTACGCCTGCCACTGCAAGGACTGCCAGCGCTTTTCGGGGACGACCCATACGCTCTCGATGGTGGTGCGGGCCGAGACGGTCGAGCTCACCGCCGGTGCGTTGACGGGTTTCGACAAGGCGGCGGACAGCGGCCGGACAGTGCGGATGCTGGGTTGCGGGGCGTGCGGCACCAAGATCTGGAACGAACCCCTGTCGTCGCCGGCGATCCGGGTCGTCCGTCCGGGAACGCTCGATGACTCTTCCTGGGCTCGGCCGGTCGGCAACATCTGGACCGACAGCGCGATTCCGTGGGTGACGATAGAGCCGGACGTGCCGAATTTCCCCGGCCAGCCGGCCGATCGGCAGCCGCTGTTCGACGCCTTTGCGGCCGAAGTCGCCAAAGGCTAGGTGACAGGGCCGTCGCCGACCGCTAACACGCGACGCACATTGGGGGAGCAGGGCATGTCGGTCGAAAGCGATCTCAAGATCATCGCCGAGCAGGAAGAGGCGTTGGTGTTCGAGCGGTTCGACGAGGATGTGGCGTTCCTGATCGGTGCCGCGGCGCGCGAGGCGGGCCGGGCTTTCGGCAAGGGAATAGCAGTGGGCGTGTACCTTTGGGACCGCACCCTGTTTTTCGGCGCGACTGCCGGTGCAACCGAGGCCAATCGCGGCTGGGTCGAGCGCAAGGCCAAGCTGGTCAAGCTGCTGCTCAAGAGCAGCTATCGGATTGTGCTCGAGCGAGGCGATCAGCCGCGGCTGCTGGAGCCGAGCTGGGCGATCGAGCCAAGCAACTACGCAATCGCAGGCGGGGCCTTTCCTATTTCGGTCCGGGGGCTCGGCGTCGCCGGCGCAGCCGTGGTCTCCGGGCTCAATGAGCGTGACGATCACGAGGTGGCACGGGCGGCAATTGCCCGGGCTCTGGGCAAGGATTCGACCTATCTGGCGCTGCCGGCCGTGTGACGTACGGGACTGGATCGGGCAAGGAGCAAGACATGGCCAAGGAAGACGATCTCAAGCTCATCGTCGAGCAGGAGAAGGCACTCATTTTTCCCGAGTTCGACGAGATGGTGGCGTTCAAGCTCGGCATGCTGCTGCGCGACATGGCCATCGAGGGCGGCTATTCGATCGCCGTCGACGTCCGGACGTGGGACCGGCCGATGTTCTACATGCAGTTGCCGGGGACGACCGGCGACAACCAGAACTGGATCCGGCGCAAGATCAACGTCGTGCGCACGGTGATGAAGAGCAGCTACCGGGTGGTGCTCGAAAACACCGCGGAAGAGGACTATTTCCTGCCGCGTCGCGGTTTCGACAACGCCGACTATGTGCTGGCCGGTGGCGCCTTTCCGATCAAGGTCAAGGGCGCTGGGATGATCGGCGTCGTGACCGCGTCGGGCCTGCATGAGCGCGACGATCATCGCGTCGTGGTCGAGGCGATCTGCACGCATCTGGGTCTCGATCGCAAAGCTTTCCGGCTGCCCAAGCAATAGGCAGACTGTCGGCTTGACAGTGACGCGCGGCTGCCCCAACGCATCGAGGCCGGAGCGTCAAAAAATGAAACTCGATTATCTGTTGCTGGACGTCTTCACCAGCGAACCACTGCAGGGCAATCCACTCGCCGTCGTGCTGCGGGCCGACGGCCTGCTCGACAACCAGATGCAGCGCATCGCGGGAGAGTTCAATCTCTCGGAGACGGTGTTTATCACCAAGCCGAAGTCAGAGCGCCATAGCGCTGCCGTCCGCATTTTCACCCCGCAGGTCGAGTTGCCGTTTGCCGGTCACCCGACAGTCGGCGCGGCGGTGGTCCTGGGATTGGACCTGCGCAGCACCGCCGTGCGGATCGAGGAACAGATCGGCGTGATCACCTGCGTCATCGAGCGGGCCAGCAAGCGGCGGGGTCATGCGCGGTTTTCCCTGCCGCATCTGCCGCAGATCGCCGGTGTCTCGCCCGAGAGGGCGAAGCTGGCGCTGGCGCTCGGTCTCGATCTCGAGGACATCGGCTGTGGCTCCCGGCTGCCGTCGGTCTACTCGGCGGGTGTGGTCTTCTACCTAGTGCCGGTCCGCAATGCTGCCGCCCTGCGCCGGGTCAAACCCCAGCAGCATGGCTGGGCTGAGACCTTC
>JANXSI010000159.1 GCA_025352765.1 Devosia sp.
GGCAGCATCGCCAGTCTCATCGGACCGAACGGTGCGGGCAAGACCTCGCTCTTCAACTGCATTACGGGGTTCTACAAGCCGCAGGCGGGCCAGATCACTTTCAATGGCACCGCAATCCTGCCGCTCAAGCCCTTCCAGGTGACCCGGACCGGCATCGCGCGCACCTTTCAGAACGTCCGGCTGTTCCGGCAGATGTCGGTGCTCGAAAACGTCATGTCCGGCCAGCACTGCCGCACCGCGGCCGGTGCTATCGGGGCCATCCTGCACTTGCCGTCCGAGCGCCGCGAGGAGCGGCAGATCCGCGATCGCGCCGCCGAGTGCCTCACTTTCGTCGGCGTACCGGAGTCCGAGTGGGATCGCGATGCCAGCACGCTCGCCTACGGCCACCAGCGGCGCGTCGAGATCGCCCGGGCGCTGGCGACGATGCCAAAGCTGCTGCTGCTCGACGAACCCGCCGCCGGGCTCACCAAGGGCGAGAAGGGCGAACTGATCACGCTTATCTCCCGCATCCGCGCTGAGCGTGGCGTCGCCGTGCTGCTGATCGAGCACGATACCGGGCTCGTGATGAGCATCTCCGAACGCGTCAGCGTGCTCGACCACGGCGTGATGATTGCGGAAGGCACGCCGCGCGAGATCCAGACCAACCCCAGGGTCATTGAGGCCTATCTGGGCGCCGAAGATGCGGAGGATGCCCTTGCGCTCTGAAGCTCCCGTCGTCCTCACGCTCACCGGCCTCGAAGCCGGCTATGGCCGGATTCGGGCGTTGCACGGCATCGACCTCGAGGTTCGCGCTGGCGAAGTCGTGACCTTGCTGGGCGCAAACGGCGCGGGCAAGACGACCACTCTCAAGGCCATCTCCGGCCTGATCCGGCCGACAGCTGGTTCGATCAAGTTCGAGGGGCAGGAACTGATCGGCAAGAAGGCCAGCGATATCGCCCGCATGGGCATGGTGCACGTGCCCGAGGGGCGGCACGTCCTGCGCGGCCTGAGCGTGCGGGAAAACCTCGAGCTCGGCGGCTTCACCGTCGCCGATCCAGCCGTGCGCCGACAGCGGCTGGAGCACGCCTTCAGCCTGTTCCCGATCCTCGAGGAACGCCAGCACCAGGATGGTTCGCTGCTGTCGGGCGGCGAGCAACAGATGCTGGCGATCGGCCGCGCGCTGATGCACGGGCCGCGCCTGCTGCTGCTCGACGAGCCCTCGATGGGGCTCGCGCCAAAACTCGTGCTTGAGACCTTCCGTATTATCAAGGAACTCAACAAGACGGGTGTCACCATCCTCCTGGTGGAGCAGAACGCCCGGTTAGCCCTGAAGCTTGCGAGCTTCGGCTATGTGCTGGAGACCGGTCGCATTCGCCTCTCAGGCGAGGCCGCGGCGCTCGCCGCCGACAACAGCATTGTCGAGGCCTATCTTGGCGCGTGAGCTATCCCAGTTTCTTGTAGCTGAGCGAGGTGGTCTCCCGGAGCACCGCGGCCGGGGTATTGAACCAGCCGGCCTCGAGCAGCTTAGCGCGCACCCGCTCGTTGAGCCCGCCCTTGGTCTGGTGCTCCTCGACGAGCTTGCCGAACAGCGCTTCCGGCGTGCGCTGCGCTGTATCCGCCAGCATGCCCAGCAGCGACACGACATAGCCGCGCGCGTCGGCTTCAGGCAGGCCGGCGGCCATGCCCGCATCGATCAGCGCTCGCTGCATCTCGTAGTAGGTCGACATGAACGAGTTGAGCCCGCCAAAATGCAGATTGCTCTCGTCGGCGACGACAAACAGGTCGCCCAAGGGACCGAACAACTCGACGACTTCGGGTACCGCCGGATAAGTGGCCATCGGCCCGATGCCGCGCGCGATGCCGGGCAGGGGGATGAAGCGGCAGACGGTCGCGCGGGGCCAGCGAGCGCGGATGTCGTCGAGGCCGAACCCCGCCACCATGCTGGCAACGATCTGGCCCAGGCCGAAATCGATGCCCGTCATCGCCTCCTCGAGATGCATCGGCCGCATGCCGAGGAACACCATGTCGGCGGTCGCCACCTCGGCATTGGAATTGGCGCGTCGCACCTTGCGGAATTTGGTGCTAAGCGCCACAGACATCGCCTCCGAACGCGGCGAGACCACGATCTCGGGCGCCTCCGGCAACGACTGCAGCCCCTCGATCACCGCGGCCGAAATGGTCCCCGTGCCAATAAAGCCAATCAGCATTCACGCTCTCCACACACGTTTACGCAAAGGACTACGATATGACCCCAACCTGGCGCGGCGTCATCCCCGCATTGATGACTGAAATGAAGCAGAACGGCGACCTCGATCTCGAGGCCACGGTTCGGCACATCGACTCCTGCCTCAGCGCAGGGTGCGAGGGCTTTGTCATGCTCGGCACGCTCGGCGAAAACTCGTCGCTGTCGCTCGAGGAAAAGGAAACCGTCGTTGCGACCGCGGTGAAAGCCGTCAAGGGCCGCGTCCCGGTGATCGCCGGCGTTGCCGAATACACCACCAAGCTCGCCATCACCGCCGGCAACCGCATGGGCTCTGCCGGCGCGTCCGGCCTCATGGCCCTGCCGACCATGGTCTACCACACCGACGCGCGCGAGAGCATCAACCACTTCCGCACCATGGCCAACGCTGTCGATCTGCCGATCATGATCTACAACAACCACATGGCCTACAAGGTCGACCTCAAGCCGGAGGATTTCGCCCAGCTCGTCGATGTCAAGAACATCGTTGCAGTCAAGGAATCGAGCCACGACAGCCGCCGCATCACCGACATGATCAACCGCCTCGGCGACCGCTTCGCGATCGTTTCGGGCGTCGACGACCTGTTCCTCGAGAACGCGCTGTTCGGCGCCGTGGGCTGGGTCTCCGGCCTCGCCAACTCGTTCCCCAACGAAGCCGTGCAGCTCTACAAGCTGGCCAGGGCCAACCGCACGGCCGAGGCGCTTGAGCTCTACCGCTGGTTCATGCCGCTGCTGCATCTCGATGTCGCGACCAAGCTGGTGCAGTACATCAAGCTTGCCAACCAGATGACCGGCGAAGGCGCCGAGTGGGTGCGGGCCCCGCGCCTGACCCTTGAAGGCGAGGAACGGAAGCGTATCGCCGGTATCATCCAGCACGCCATCGACCACCGGCCCACCCTCAAGCTCGTTGCCTGAGGTCATGGACGCTGACGTCGTCATCGTCGGGGCCGGCATTATCGGCCTGGCGAGTGCCTACAAGCTCGTCGAGGCCGGCCGCAACGTCGTCCTCGTCGATCGCACGGGCATTGCTGAAGAGACCAGCCGCGGTAACGCCGGGGCCTTCGCCTTCTCCGACATCATGCCGTTGGCGACCAAGGACATGTGGCGAAAGCTGCCGCGCTGGCTGAGCGATCCGTTGGGACCGTTCACGGTGCGGCCCGAATACCTGCCGCAGATTGCACCCTGGCTGCTGCGCTTCTGGCGCGCCGGCTGGCCCGATCGTGTTGCCGGTGGCATCGCGGCCCAGGCGGCGCTGATGCGGCTGTCCCGCACCGAGACCGATGCCATGGTGGCATCGGCCGGGCTGCAGCATCTCGTGCGGTCCGACGGTGTGCTCGAGCTCTACGAGAGCGAGGGCGACATCCGCGCCGCAGCCCATGAGCTCGCGGCCAAGACCCGCGAAGGCATCGAGCACCGGCTCGTTCGGGGGGGCGAACTGGCCGAACTGCAACCGGGGCTCTCGCCGCGGATTGTCGGCGCGACCTTCATCCCGAAATGGCAGACGGTGACCGACCCCTACGACTACTCCGTCGCAGTCGGTGCCGCCGCGCGGTCACGCGGCGCCACCTTCTTCAAGGGCGAGGTTCGGGCCCTCACGCCGCTCACCGATGGCGTGCGGATCGATTTCGTCGACGGCTCGTCGCTCACTGCCGCCAAGGTCGTGGTGGCGGCCGGGGCCTGGTCGCGGACATTGACCGCGCAGCTCGGTGACCACATTCCGCTCGACACCGAGCGCGGCTACAACACTACTCTTCCGCCCGGCAGCTTCGACCTCCGCCGCCAGCTGTTCATTGCCGGACACGGCTTCGTCGTCACGCCGCTGTCGACGGGGGTGCGGGTAGGGGGCGCGGTGGAACTGGGCGGGCTCAAACTGCCGCCCAA
>JANXSI010000175.1 GCA_025352765.1 Devosia sp.
GCGAGCAGCGCCATGGTCAGTTTGTTGGTCATGAAATTCTCCTCCTGGACCCTTCTGCACTCCACCCCACATGGGCCTTGATCGTGCATATATGAAAAGTCTATTCGTAGGTAAGCACGGTTGACGCCGGAACGTCAACCGTTAGCATCCGCCGCAAAACGCCTGCGTGGGGAAAGAGCGATCAATGGACGCTGCAGAGGATCTCGACAAATACCGGGCACCGGCGCTGGATAAGGGGCTCGACATCCTCGAGTTGCTGGCGGCGACGGAGGACGGGCTGAGCCAGGCCGAGATCGCCAAATCGCTCGAGCGTTCGCCCAACGAAATTTACCGCATGCTCGACCGGCTGGTGCGGCGCGATTATGTGCGGCGGACAAGCTCGGACCGCTATGAGCTGACGCTGAAGCTGTTCGAACTGGCGCATGCCTCGCCACCGATGCGGCGCTTGGTCAGCCAAGCGATGCCAGTGCTGCGCCGATTCGCCCGCGACGCCGAGCAGGCGGTGCACCTGGTGATCCACGACCGCAACATGCTGGTTGTGGTCGCCCAGGTGGACGGGCCGGGGTACTGGAACGTCTCGATCCGCGTCGGATCGCGCATCGGCCTAGTCAACACCGGCTCGGGCCATGTGTTTCTCGCATTTGCCAGCGACGAAGAGCGCACGCTGATGCTCGAGGACCATGAGGAGCGGCGCCGCGAAAAGCTCTCAGCGCAGTTGCTCGGGCGGCTGGCGCGGGTGCGCGAGCAGGGTTTCGAGGCGATGGAAAGCCTACAAGTGGCAGGCGTCATCAATCTCTCGGTGCCGGTGCTGGGGCCCTTGGGGAGCGTGATTGCCGCCCTCACCTGCCCGTTCACCAACCGGCTCGACCGCACCGATGCACCGGAACAGCCGGAAACACTGAAGCTGCTGGTTGCTGCCGCTCACGAAATCTCGGCTCGCACGGTCGAAAGGGAATAATCATGCGCATCGTCGACACCCATCTGCATCTCGTTTATCTCGACAAGTTCACCTACCCCTGGCTCGGCGGCGCACCGGCGATCAATCGGCAGTGGGATGCCCCGGCCTATTTCGCGGAGGCAGAGGCCCTCGGCATTGAAACGGCGCTCCATATGGAAGTGGATGTCGCCGAGGGCGAAATGGAGGACGAGAGCCGTTTCGTGCTCGATCACCTGCATCCACGGATCGGCGGAGCGATCGCCGCGGCGCGACCGGAACATGTCGATTTTCCGGCGCATCTCGAGCGGCTCGCGCAGCTCAAGGGGGTCAAGGGCATTCGCCGTATCCTCCACACGCAGCCGGACGAATTGAGCCAGGGCGAGCTGTTCGCCGCCAATCTGCGGCGGCTGACGCCGCTCGGGCTGACATTCGACCTGTGCGTTCTGGCGCGGCAGCTGCCGATCGGCCGGCAGCTCGCGGCCAAATGCCCCGACGTGCAGTTCGTGCTCGACCATTGCGGCGTGCCGGACATCGCTGGCGGCGGCTATGAGTCTTGGGCCGAGGGGATCTCACGCATCGCCGAACTGCCCAATGTGGCGGCGAAGATTTCCGGGATTACGGCTTACGCCAAGCCCGACTGGAGCCTCGACGACATCCGCCCCTATGTGGAGCACGTGATCGACCGCTTCAGCTGGGACCGGGTGGTGTGGGGATCGGATCATCCCGTGGTGACGCTCAATGCCGATCTGACGCGGTGGGTCGCGGCCACCAAGGCCATCGTTTCAGGTGCCAGCGAGGACGAGCAGGCGAAGCTGTTTCATCGCAATGCCGAGAGAATCTATCGGCTGCAGCCGAAGGCGGCCAAGCGCTATGGCTCGATCCTGGGGCTCAAGCCCGAGGCGATCGCGGATTACAAGCGTGTGCATGCGGCCGTCTGGCCGAAAGTGCTCGAGCAGATCAAGGCCAGCCACATCTCCAACTACTCGATCTACCTGCGCGAACCGGAAAACCTGCTGTTTGCCTATTTCGAGTATTCGGGCAGCGACTATGCCGCCGACATGGCCGCGATGGCGGCCGATCCCAACACGCAGGAATGGTGGAAGCTCTGCATGCCGATGCAGGCGCCGCTCGCCAGCAAGACCGAGGCAGAGTGGTGGGCCGGGATGGAGGAAGTGTTCCATCTCGACTGAGCGCGCTTGTCTATTCTGCTCACTTGTGAAATTATCATTCACATAAGAATGACGGCGCAAGGCCGTTGGGAGGCGTTGTGTCTGTTCCGGTGAGTGAGTTGCGCCAGAGTTGGCCGCGCCCCAGCGCACCGCGGCC
>JANXSI010000178.1 GCA_025352765.1 Devosia sp.
GGCGCTGCGGGCATTGCGGTGGAAGTCGATAAAGATGCGGCGTTTGCGGTTACTGGCGCCCATGGTCGTCGTGAACGTATCGGGCGCGGTCTTGGCGATATTGGCGGCAATCACCCCGGTCGCCGCATGGATCTGCTTCCAGCTCAGCTTCGGCTTCAGCGGCACGTTGACGTGAATGCCCTTGCCGCCGGTGGTCTTGACGAACGGAACCAGCCCCAACTGCTTCAACTCGTTGCCGACATACACGGCCGCCTCCACCACCTCGCGCCAGCCGATGCCCTCGCCCGGGTCGAGGTCGAAGACGATGCGGTCGGGCTTTTCGAGATGGCTGCGGTGCGTGCCCCAGGTGTGGAACTCAACCACGCCGAACTGCGCCAGCGCCAGATAGCCGCGCGCGTCCTCGATGGTCAGATAGGTACGGTCGTCCTCGTCGGAATTCTGCGTCTCGAACACTTCGACCGAGGGCGGCATGCCCTTGAAGGCGTGACGCTGGAAGAAGCAATCGGCGGGCTTTCCGGTCGGACAGCGGACCAGCGACACCGGCCGGTTGAAGAGGTGCGGCAGCATGTAGTCGCCGACCGCCGCGTAATAGACGGCGATCTCGAGCTTGGTCGGGCCGGACTTGCCGAACAGCCGGCGAGTCGGGTTGGTGATCGAGATAGTGGCGAGGTCGGCATCGGTGACCAGCCGTTTCGTCGGTGCGGCGGCGGTCGCGGTGCGCTCGGCCTCCCGCAGGCCCTTGAACACGGCGTGGCGGAGCGAGCCGTCGGTGGTGAGGTTCGCGTAATGAATTTTCGCGGTCAGCACTGGCTTGACCCAGATCACGTCCTTGGCGCCACGGTCGAGCGCCACCCCGCCGTCGCGCAGCCGCTCGAGCCGCGACAGCAGGTCGGCCATGGTCGCGACGTCGAAGCCGGTGCCGACCTTGCCGCGATAGACCAGCTCGCCCTCGACCCATTGCGCAACGATCAGCGCCCCAAGCCCGCCCGCGACCTTCGAGGCGGTGTAGCCGGCGATGGCAAAGTCGCCAATCATCCGGGCCTTGGCCTTGACCCAGGTGGTCGAGCGGCCCGAGACGTATTTGGCATCGGCACGTTTGCTGACAATCCCCTCGAGCCCGAGCTCCGAGGCATGCTCGTAGAGCTCGGCGCCGCTGCCGGCGACATGGTCGCTGAACTGGATGGCGGACGTACCGGTCAAATGGCTCGCCAGCAGCTGCGCCAGCACCGCTTTGCGCTTTTCGAGTTCGACGCCGCGCAGGTCTATGCCGTCGAGATAGAGCAGGTCGAAGGCGTAGAACACCAGTCTGTTCCCAGGTCCCGTCGACAGCGCATCCTGCAGCCCGGCGAAGCGGCTGATGCCCTTGTCGTCGAGCACGACGATCTCGCCGTCGATGATCGCCGATTTGACCGGCAGCGCCGCGAAGGCGCGTGGCAGGTCGCCATAGCGTTTGGTCCAGTCGATGCCGCTCCGGGTGATGAGTTTCACGTCCCCGGCATTGACCCGCGCGATGGTGCGGTAGCCGTCGAATTTGATCTCGTGCAGCCAGCCGTCACCGGCGGGCGGCACGTCGGCGGAACTGGCGAGCTGCGGCGGCAGTTCGCCGGGCATCGGGCCGGCCACGGCCCCGGGCAGGGTGCTGGCTTTCACCGGCTTTGCCCGCGGTTTCGGCGGCGCCACCAGTTCCTCGATGCGGCGGCCGGTCTTGACGCTCTCGGGGCGCGCCACAAGGATATCGAGGGTCTTGTCGGCCGAGGGGTCGCGCTCCTTGAAGAACAGCCAGCCGGTCTTGTCTTCCCCTGGTTTTGGCTTGATGCGCACCAGCATCCAGCCCCCCTTCAGCTTTTCGCCCCACAGCCGGAACTTGAAATCGCCGGTGCGGAGCGCCTCGTCGATATCGCCCATCGGTGCCCAGGTGCCAGTGTCCCAGACGATCATCGGTCCGCCGCCATACTCGCCCTCTGGGATCACGCCCTCGAAGTCGATATAGTCGAGCGGATGGTCCTCGGTTTCGGCGGCGTAGCGCTT
>JANXSI010000203.1 GCA_025352765.1 Devosia sp.
CTGGGCGCTGCGCGGCGGCGGCGGCAATTTCGGCGTGGTAACGCGGCTGAAGTTCAAGCTGCATCCGCTGCCATCGTTCGTCGGCGGACCGCTGATCCTGCCGGCGACCGCCGAGGTGCTGGCCGGTTTCGCCGCCGCCGCCGCGGCAGCGCCCGACGAACTCTCGACCATCGGTATGGTGATGCCCATCCCGCCGGTGCCGTTCGTGCCAGCCGAGATGCACGGCAAACTGGCTCTCATCGGCATGATGGCCTTCGCCGGTGCGCCGGAGGCCGCAGCGACCGCGCTCGCCCCGTTCCGCTCGCTCGCCACCCCGATCGCCGACCTCGTCCGGCCGGCGCCCTATACCAGCATGTATGCGATGGATCCGCCGCCCGAACTGCGTCCGGCCGTGTCGATCCGCTCGCGCTTCGTCGAGACGTTCGGCGTCGCCGAGGCGCATGCCATGCTCGACGCGCTCAACCGCTGCGACGCGCCCATGAAGATGGGACAGATCCGCGTGCTCGGCGGCGCGTTCTCGCGCGTGCCCGCAGGGGCGACCGCCTTCGGGCATCGCACCAGCAGCATCATGGTGGCGTTCCTCGCCATGCATGGCGGCGGGGCGCAGGCCATCGGCGCCTATGACCTGTGGGCCGCCGAAGCGATGGCCGACCTCAAGATGGGGAACGGCACCGCCTATGTGAACTTCCTCGCCGAGGAAGGCGCTGCAGGTCTCCGCTCGGCCTATCCGGAAGCGACCCTCGCCCGGCTGCGGCAGGTCAAGCGCCAGTACGACCCCGAGAACCTGTTACGGCTGAACCAGAACATCGCTCCAGCGGCGTGATCGATAGCGGGCGGCAGCGATGCCGCCCGTCCATCTTTGACGCCAGTCCTGTCGCTAGTGCGCGCGATTGATCGTGGCAGGCTGCGACCACCGGGCCCGGCGGCCGCCGGCGGACTTGGCGGCATAAAGGGCGATATCGGCCAGCCGGTACACGTCGGTGAAGCTGCCGGCGATGGCGGCGACCCCGACCGAGGCGCCGATGGTGAACGCCCGCCCGCCGCAGACGACCGGCTCCTCCATCTCGGCGACGATCCGCCACGCCAGATCGGTGATGTCTTCTTCTACAAGCTGCGGTCCGGCGAGAACCGCGAATTCGTCGCCGCCGACGCGGGCGACAAGGCCCAGGCCCGCCGTCGCCCGGTGCAGCCGGTCTGCGACCGCCTTCAGACAATCATCTCCTGCGATGTGACCGGCCGTGTCGTTGACCTGCTTGAACCCATCGAGATCGACCAGGAGCAGCGTACCGGCACCCAGGCCGCACAGCATCTGGAATTCCGACTGGAACCGCGTCCTGTTCGCCAGCCCGGTCAGCACATCGAACTCGGCGAGGTGCTGAAGCGCCTCGCGCTCACGCCGCTGACGCGTGATATCCTGCTTGAATCCGAACAGCCGGACCGGATGGCCGTCGGCGCTCTCGACCGACGCCGTGATCCTGATCCACCGCTCCTGGCCCTGGGGCGTTTCGATCTTGGCCTCGAGCTCGAAGCCGGTCTGCGCGGCGATGGCGGCCGTCCGCGATCGGGTCAGCTGATCGAGCGACTCGCAGGAGTACATGCCGAGCGTTTCCTGCCTTTCGATCGAGCTGCCGCGCGGCAGACCGAACATATCGTAGGTCCCGCCTGTCCAGGTCAGGCGCTCGCTTGGCAGCTCGCACTCCCAAAGACCGAGTTGGGCGGCTTCGGCGGCTCGCTCGAAGGTGCGCCGCGCGTAAGCGATGGTGGCGCGCTGTTCGGCGATGATCTGGCGGCTGTCGCGGAGCTCGCGAGATACATGGAGGGCTTTCTTGGGCGACCTCAAGGGGAGGAGCGACCGGACAAAGCCGAGCGGCGTCGGTCGACGCGCGATATCGCGCAGGTCGGCACCGGGGTGACTTGGGTGATCTGTCGGCGTGATGCGGTTCAGCTGAGAAACCGCCCTGAGGTTATCCATCGGCTTGCGTTCGGCTCCGGTGCGCACGCCATCTAGCCGTCATGGGCCTTAAGCGTTGATATCCAAAGGTCCGCGGCATTTGACCTAAGCTGAGAAGATTTCGTCTCAGCGTTAGGCGTTGGTAAAGGGCATCGGCGGTGGCAGCAGTGCCAGCGGGCTCAGCCCGCTGGGAGAGTTGCCCGCACCACCCATTTGTTCTTGCCGATCATCCGCTCGCGCCCGAAGCCGGCCGCCTCGAACATCGCGAGGCTGCCGGCGTGGAGGAAAGTCGGCGACATCCTGGTGCCGTGCGTATCCTCCGGATAGGCCTCGACGATCCCACCGCCGAGTTTCGCGATCTCCGCCAGCGCGCCCGCCAGCGCCGCTGCGGCGACGCCCTGCCGGCGGTGGTGCCGGTCGACGAAGAAGCAGGTGAGGCGCCAGTCCGGGAGCATCGCCAGACCCGCCTCGTAGTCCTTGCGGTTCTTGATCCGCGGCAGTTCCTCGGGCGAGCCGAACTGGCACCAGCCGACGCAGGACTCGCCCTCGAACACCAGCGCCGCGTGGGCGGTCCCGGCGGTGACGCGCGCCTGCTTGGCGGCGCAGCGGGCGGCGACGCTCATCTGCCCAGGCTTGCCCTCGGCATGAAAGCCCAGGCACCAGCAGCCGCCGAACACCCCATCGTGCCGCTCGATCAGCGCGGCATAGGCAGGCCAGGTGGTTTCGCTCAGGGCCGTAACGGTGAAGCCGGACATGGACTCGGCTTTACGCCGATCGGCGGTGCCCGGACAACTCGGCACCCGCTGTGCGGGTGAGCACGAGGAAGTACAGCGACGCGAACCCGACAAGTGCGCCCATCACCATCAGCGCGGCGTGGAACTCGGCAAGACCCAGCACCGGCGTCCCATGCCAAAACTGGGCCAGCGTGAGGCAGCCGGCCGCGACAGCCACGCCGAACACCGCCGAAAGCTGCTGCGACATGGCCGAAATCGTCGTCGCAGAGCTGCGGCGATCAGCATCGACGTCGGCGAAGGCGAGCGTTGCGAGCGCCGTGAACTGCATCGAGCGGGTGGCGCCCGCGATGACGAGGACCGCGATCACCACCGGATACGCCGTCTCCGGCCCGAGCAGCCCGCAGGCGGCGGTCGACAGGCCGGCGAGGAGGCCGTTGACCACCAGCAACGAGCGGAAGCCGAACATTTTCAGCGTCGGCGTGGTGATGGTCTTCATCGCGAGATTGCCGAGGAAATAGGCGACCACCAGCCCGCCGGCCCGGAACGCATCAAGCCCGAAGCCGACCTGGAACATCAGCGGCAACAGGAACGGCGTCGCATTGATGCCGATGCGGATCAGCACCCCGGCCCGGGCGTCGGTTGCGGCGAATGTCGGGATGCGGAGCGTCCTGAGGTCAATGAGCGGATGCTCCCCGCGGAGCAGCCAGATCACCGCAGCCGTTCCGGCGATGACCGCCACCCCGAGCAGCGCCACGCCGGCCCAGACCGGCAGGGTCTGCTGCACCAGGGCATCGAACCCGTAGAGCAGCGACGCGAGGGTGATGGCCGTGAGCACAAAGCCGACGCCGTCGAACGGCCGGCGCCGCACCTCGCGATCGGCCGGAATGATCAGCAGCACCAGCAGGCAGGTGACGACGCCGAGCGGGATGTTGATCCAGAAATTCCAGCGCCAGGAGGCAAATTCGGTGAAGAAGCCGCCCAGCGCCGGCCCCAGCACCGGCGCGAACAGCGCCGGCCACACCGTGAGCCCGATCGCCGCGACGATCTCGGATTTCTGCGCGCTGCGCAGCACAAGGATCCGCCCCACTGGAAACAGCACCGCGCCACCCACGCCCTGGAGGGCCCGGGCGACGACAAACTGCGGCAGGTTCTGCGCCAGCGCGCACGCCACCGACGCCACTGTGAAGGCCGCGATTGCGACGAGGAACACGCGCCGCGCCCCAAACGTGTCGGACAGCCAGGCCGAGGCTGGAATGCAGATGGTGACCGCGAGCATGTAGATGGTGACGCCGATGCTCATCTCGAGCGTGCCCACCTGAAAGTCGCGCGCCATCTGCGGCAGCGCCGTGACGATGATCACCCCGTCGAGAAGCTGCGCAAACATCGCCGCGGCAACCACCAGCGCGATGTTGCGGGAGTGCGGCGTGAGGACGGCGGGCATGGAGGGGGCAATCGGACGAAGGCGGGAGGCAGATGTTTGCGGCAAGGCGGGGCGGGATGCAAGGGTGGGGCGCAGACGACGCATGCCTCGCAGTGGTTGCTACCGGGCGTGGGCGCGTGTCGGCGCCGAAGGAGCGCCTCTACACCTTGCTCCCAAACGCAGGTATTCTTAGCGCCTTTCTCACCCCCGATCGAGCGAGGCCCAAACATGCCGACCGCGTTCACCGACGCCCAGTTGCACGGCGTGCCACCCGTCGAAATCGAGTTGGTCAGCGAAGTCCTCAACGACGCCGACTACGACCACCAAATCACCTTCGGCGACCTGATAAACGGCGCCATAGTGCGGAACTTCAAGGCGGCGCGGCTGAAGGGTCGCCCGGTCAGCGTCCGCGGCCTGGCGCGTGTCATCGGCATCCAGCCCTCGACGCTGCGCCGACGGAACGACCATCTTGTCGAAGCAGGGTGGCTGGAGCGGATGAGCGATGGCTCCGTGAGATATTCGCAGCAGAGCTTCGACTTCGGCGCGCCGGCGTCGCGAGCCATGATGCATCGCTTTGCCGCGTCGCTGCAGAAGGCCGGGTGGGTCGATTTTCGCCCACCTCCGACTGAGACCCCGGCCGTACCTCGCTAGAACCCAATCGCGGCGGGGCGCCGTAAGGGAACTCGCGATGCTGCAAACCCAACTCTCGAAATCACTGAACCTCGAAACTCCACTCATCAACGCCGGCATGGCCTTCGTGGCCGGTCCGGCGCTGGCCGCGGCGGTCAGCAATGCCGGGGGCCTCGGTGTGCTCGGCACCGGCATGGCGCCCCCGGAAGGGCTGCGCCAGATGATCCGGGCCACCCGGGCCCTCACCAGTCGGCCGTTTGGCGTCGACCTGATCGGGACTTTCGCCGAAGTCGGCCACATCGATGTCCTCATCGAGGAAGCCGTGCCGGTGGCCGTGTTCTTCTGGGACCTGCCGACCGCCGATGCGGCGGCCCGGCTGCGTCGGGCCGGTACCAAATTCTGGATGCAGGTCGGCCGGATGTCGGAGGCCGCCGACGCCGTGGCGCGTGGCGCCGAAGCCTTGATCGTCCAGGGCGCCGAGGCCGGCGGCCACAACCGCTCGGAGGCGCCGCTGGCGCAGCTCCTGCCGCGGATGCGCCGCGCCCATCCCAATGTCCCGATGATTGCCGCCGGTGGCATCTTCGACGGCGCCAACATGGCGGCAGCGCTCTGCCTCGGCGCCGAAGCCGTGTGGTGCGGAACGCGGTTCCTGGCGTCGAGCGAAGCCGATGCGCATGCGGGTTACAAGCAGGCCGTCGTTGCCGCAGGCTCCGGCGGCAACGAGATCACAAAGGTGTTCGGCCCGGAATGGCCCGGCCAGGAAATTCGCACGCTGATCAACAAGGCGGTGGTGACGGCGCGCGGACGCGAGACGGCGGCGCCGGCCGAAAGCCAGGGCGAGATCATCGGCTCGGTGCAGCTCGGCGGCCAGACGGTGCCGGTGCCGCGCTACAGCGCCATCCTGCCGACCCCCGAGTTCAAGGCCGATCTCGACTGGGCCTGCCTGACGGCGGGGGAATGTGCCGCCGTCATCCACTCGATCGAGCCGGCCGGCGATATCGTTCGCCGCATGACCGGCGAAGCGTCGCGGATCCTCGAACAGCTGTCGCGCAAGGTGGCGTGATGGCACCAAGGAGCGATTTCAAACCCACTGCCCGCCACCCGGCGCTGCACCATCTGCCGGACAGGATCCTCGTCGACATCGGTATCGATCCGCATGCCGCCCGACGGGGAAGCTGGAACGAGTACCTTCAGCAATTGGCACGGGTCCTCGGGCCGACGCGCAGCTGAACCAAAGGCCGGGGCGGCGCATGCGCGGCGCCTCGGTCCGCCGCACGCGCTCGTCAGCTTATGCCGGATTGTCGTACTACCGCGTCAGCGGCTTATACGTCGCGCGCTTCGGGTTCACGC
>JANXSI010000211.1 GCA_025352765.1 Devosia sp.
CACGCCACCCCCGCGGGTGCTCGCCGAGATCGCCCAGATGCAGGCGCCAGCCACTGCGCCCCTGAGCGGCGCCACCGCCATGGGAACGCTCGAGGTTCACCCCGGACGATCCGGCCCGGTGACGCTCAAGCTGCACCTGACCGATCACGCAGGCGCGCCGCTCAAGGCGCGCAGCGTGGTCGTCAAGCTCAGCAATCCCGCGGCGGGCGTCGCCACCATCAGCGTTCCGGCAAAAGCCGCAGATGACGCCTGGACCGTCGCCGACCTGATGCTGCCGGCGGGCGGCGACTGGCCGGTCGAGGTCGAGGCCCGCACCGGCGATTTCGATCTGAGCGTGCTCAAGGGTACACTCACCTTCGCTCCCCCTTCACCCGAAAAGGAGACAAAGATGTCCCGTTCTTCCTCGCTCGCGGCAATCGTCGCCAGCACCCTCATGCTCTCGGCGCCACAGCCGGCGCTGGCGCAATCGGGCCTGCTCGACAGCTGCGCCACCGGCCAAATGTTCGCCGCCGGCGACATCTCCGTTACTGGCGCCTTCGTCCGGGCTACGCCGAAAGGTGCGCAATCGGCGGGCGGCTATCTCACCGTGCGCAACAGTGGAGGCAGTCCCGACACCTTCACCGGTGCGAGCAGCGGCGCCGCGAGCGACGTTACGCTGCACCAGATGAAGATGAACGGCACGGTGATGGAAATGACGGCGGTCGAGAACGGCCTCGAGGTGCCTGCGGGCGGCACGGTGGCGCTCGAGCCGATGGGTTATCATTTGATGCTGACCGGCATGCCAGCGCCATTCGTCGAAGGCCAGTGCGTCCAGATGGTGCTGCATTTCGCCCATGCGGGCGATGTGCCGATCGAACTCAATATCGGCAGCCGCGCCCAGATGGTGCCCCCCGGCGGCGAGGCCGATCCTTCGATGGAGATGGACATGAGCGGGATGTCGTCGATGGAGGGGATGTAGGGCGGACGAGCCATTCGAGCATAGCTCTCATGGCCTTCTCACCTCAAATCGATCCACCGGATCGATTTGCCCTGCGGGACGGCTCGAAGCCCCTCGCCCCTCCGGGGAGAGGGCCAGGGTCAGGGGCGAGCCTACTTCAGCAGATCCGGCCGGCGCGCCCGCGTGAGTTTCAGACTCTCCTCGCGACGCCATTTCTCCACCTTGCCGTGGTCCCCCGACGTCAGCACGGCCGGGATCTCGCGGCCCTCGAAACTCTGCGGCCGCGTGTACTGCGGATATTCAAGAACGCCGTTCTCGAAGCTCTCGTCGGCGTTGCTCTCGTCCTTGCCCAGAACCCCTGGGATCAGCCGGACGACGGATTCGAGCAGCACCATGGCGGCCACTTCGCCACCGGCCAGCACATAATCGCCGATCGAGATTTCCTCGAGGTTGCGCGCCTCGATGACGCGCTCGTCGATGCCTTCGAAGCGGCCGCAGACGATGACGACGCCCGGCCCGGCCGCCAGTGCGCGGGCTCTAGCCTGGGTCAGCGGTTTACCGCGGGGCGACATCAGCAGCCGCGGACGCGGATCGTTCTGGTGTGCCACAGCATCGATCGCCGCGGCGAGCACGTCGGGCTTCAGCACCATGCCGGCGCCACCGCCAGCCGGCGTGTCGTCGACCGAGCGATGCCGGTCCGGTGCAAAATCGCGCAGCTGTACGAGGTTCAGCGACCAATGCCCCTGCGCTGCGCCGCGGCCGATTACCGAGGCGCCGAGCGGTCCGGGAAAGAGTTCAGGAAACAGCGTGATGATATCGGCGGCAAAGCTCAATCGGGCTCTTCCTCGCCGGGATCGGCATCGACCGGCACTTCGATCAGCAGATAGCCCTCGGCGATGTGGATTTCCGGCACCACGGCCTTGGTGAAGGGAAAGAGGAAGGTGTCGCCCGAGCGCGCGTCGCGCACCTCGAGCAGATCGCCGGCGCCGAAATTGGGGATCGCCAGCACCTGGCCCAGTGCCGTGCCGTCGGTCAGCCGGGCCTCGAGCCCGATCAGGTCGGCGTGGTAGAAATCGTCGTCTTCGTCCGGCGGAGGGAGCTTCTCGCGCGCCACATAGAGTTCGACGCCGTTGAGCTTTTCGGCCGCGGTGCGGTCCTTGATGTCCTTCAGCCGCGCCACCAGCACATTGGTGGTGGCGCGCGCCGTCTCGATCTCGATGGTGAGCCCCGGCTTGTTGGTTTCGAGCGGGCCGTAGTCGAGCAGCGCCATCGGCTCCTCGGTGAACGACTGGATGCGCACCTCGCCGGTGATGCCGTGGGCCGCCCCGATCCGGCCCATCAGGAGGCGTTTGCTGGTGTCACGCATCGGACCCACCGATCTCTCCACCTCTCCTTCTCGCCTTGAGGGAGAAGGTGGCGCGCAGCGCCGGATGAGGGGTTCCCGCCGCAGGCAAACTGGCTGAGCGGACCGCTGCACGAGCTGCCCGTTGCGCCAACCCCTCATCCGCGCTTCGGGCACCTTCTCCCTCAAGGGGAGAAGGCGAAAGCGCCGAGAGTCCGAGAAGAGGTGTCGCGCGCACGCCGATCTTACTCGGCCGCGGCTTCGGCCGGGGCGTTGGCGGCGGCTTCCTTGTCGGCGGCGGCCTTGGCGCGAGCCTCGGTGCGCTCGACGGCCTTCTTGCCGGGCTTGGCGCGTTCCGGGTTGTTGCGCGGCGCGCGCTTCAGCAGGCCAGCGGCATCGAGGAAGCGCTGCACGCGATCGGTCGGCTGGGCGCCGACGCTCAGCCAATGCTGGGCGCGCTCGGTGAGGATGTTCACCCGCTTGGAATCGTCGGCCAGCATCGGGTCATAGGTGCCGATCCGCTCGATGAAGCGGCCGTCGCGCGGGTTGCGGGCATCGGTGACGATGACGTGGTAATAGGGGCGCTTCTTGGTGCCGGCACGGGCGAGGCGAAGTTTCAGCGACATATGTTGGTCCTTTGGATCGATGGATAGGTTAAAACGGGTTTCTACTTCTTCTTGGGCACGAAGCCGCCGCCGAGGCCGGGAAGGCCGGGGAAGCGCGCCGCGCCGCCAAGGCCCGGCAGACCGGACCCCGATTTGAGCAACTGGCCGACGTCGGACGGCAGTTTCTGCGAAATGTCTTTGGGCGCCGCCTGCGGGATCGATGCGGGATCGATGCCCATCTGGCGCGCCATCTGCTCGAGCTGCTTGGGGTCCATCTGCGAGGGGTCGGGCATGTTGCCCAGCCCCGGCATCATGCCGCCCATCTTGCCGCCGAACATGCCCGAGAGCGCGCCCATGCCGCCCTTCGAAACCTTCTTCATCATGTCGGCCATCTGGCGGTGCTGCTTGACCACCTTGTTGACGTCCTCGACCTTGGTGCCCGAGCCGTTGGCGATGCGGATGCGGCGCTTGGCGTTGAGCAGGTCTGGGTTGGCGCGCTCCTTCGGCGTCATCGAGTTGATGACGGCGATCTGGCGGTCGAACACCTTCTCGTCGAGCTGGGTGCCGGCCATCGCCTTCTTGATCTGGCCCATGCCGGGCATCATGCCCATCAGGGCGCCCATGCCGCCCATCTTCTTCATCTGCAGCAACTGGCCGCGCAGATCCTCGAGGTCGAAGGAGCCCTTCTTGAGCTTCTTGGCCATCTTCTGCGCATCTTCGGCCGAAACGTTCTGCGCCGCGCGCTCGACGAGGCCGACAATGTCGCCCATGCCGAGGATGCGGTCGGCGATGCGCGAGGGCGAATATTCTTCCAGCGCGTCGAGCTTTTCGCCGGTGGCGATCAGCTTGATCGGCTTGCCGGTCGCTGCCCGCATCGAGAGCGCCGCGCCGCCGCGGCCATCGCCGTCGACGCGGGTCAGCACGATACCGGTGAGGTCGACGCGAGTATCGAACGACCGCGCTAGATTGACGGCGTCCTGGCCGGTCAGCGCATCGACCACCAGCAGCACTTCGTGCGGGTTGGTCGCCGACTTGATCTCGGCCGTTTCGGCCATCAGTTCTTCGTCGATATGGGTGCGGCCGGCGGTATCGAGGATCAGGACGTCAAAGCCGCCGAGACGGGCTTCGCTCAGCGCCCGCTTCGAAATCTGCACCGGCGTCTCGCTGGTGACGATCGGCAGCGTCGCCACGGCGATCTGCTCGCCGAGGACGCGCAACTGCTCCATCGCCGCCGGGCGGCGGGTGTCGAGCGAGGCGAGCAGCACCTTGTTGTTCTGTCGCTCGGTCAGGCGCTTGGCGATCTTGGCGGGGGTGGTGGTCTTGCCCGAGCCCTGGAGGCCGACCATCAGGATCACGACCGGAGCGACGGCGTTGAAGTCGAGCGGCACCGCGGTGTCGCCCAGAACCTTCACCAGCTCGTCATGGACGATCTTGATGACCTGCTGGCCGGGCGTCACCGAGCGAGTAACCTCGGCGCCGATGGCGCGGTCGCGCACCTGCTCGACGAAAGCCTTTACGACTTCCAGGGAGACGTCGGCCTCGAGCAGCGCGCGGCGGACTTCGCGCAGCGCGGCATCGACGTCCGCGGGGCTCAGCGCACCGCGGCCGGTCAGGCCTTCGAAGATTTTCCCGAGCCGGTCGCTCAGCGATTCAAACATGTTCGGTCCTTGGTTCCGCCACGGCGGCACCGGAGATAGGTTTGTTCAGACCAAACGACAAACCCACCCGAGGGCGCATCGCGCTGTCGGGTGTTAGCCTGGGGGATCTCTTTATACCTTTGCGGGTCCCCTTCGGCGGTTCAGGTCGGACCTGAGCAGAAGTGGGCGCTGGATAAGCGCGAACGCCCCGGGAGTCAAGGAAACTGGCGGAAAGGCTTTGCTGCCCGCCGCCGCTTGCACTATTTTCGCCCCGGGGTCTGCAGTTCACCCAGGCGTTGCCGCCCCTTCCCGGGGAGCTAAACCTGCCTCGACACCGAGCGTGCACTTTTCCTCGTGCCCGCTCGCAAGCCGGCGACCGCGACATTCCCTTCGGGGATCGGCACTGACCGAGGATGAGTCATGTCCAGAACTGCTGTCCCCCTTCGGGTGGACGATCTTTCCCCCTTCGCCAAGTCACTCCGCCATAGCCTTGCGGGCCATGATGGCGTCCCCACCCATGTCGAACTGCTCAACATGCTGGCGCGGGCGGCGGGCTTTGCCAATTACCAGCACGTGCGGGCCGACGCCAAGGCCACAGGCCGGCTCGTTGCCGCTGCGGCCCCGCAACCGCCCGCCGATCTGGCGCAGGTCAACAAGGCCGCGCGCTACTTCGACGCCAGCGGCGTCCTCCAGAGCTGGCCGGCCCGCTATGGCCACCAGATCCTCTGCCTCTGGGTGTTCTGGTCGCGCATCCCGGCCGGCGCCAGCTACACCGAGCGTCAGATCAGCGACCAGCTCAAGGGCTGGCACGTGTTCGGCGACCACGCGCTGCTGCGGCGGGCGATGATCGACGGCAAGATGCTGAGCCGCACGGTCGATGGCCGCGACTATCGCCGCATCGAGCAGGTGCCGCCGCCGGAACTGTCGCCGCTGCTCGCGCATCTGGCCGCCCGATCGGCCGCTTGACCTACTGACGGATCGACGTTCAGCGCGCCGATCCGCCCCGTGCGCCCTCGCTACTGGCAAAACCATGATACTTCCGCCATATACAGCGTCGAAAACCATCCTCTAAGGCCATACCTTCGTGTCCCTTACGGCTCCATTTCTCAAGATGAACGGGCTCGGCAACGAGATCATCGTGGCGGACATGCGTGGCCGCAGGGACCGGATGGCGCCCGCAGCGGCAATCGCCATCAATGCCGATCCGGCCACCAAGTTCGACCAGATCATGGCGATCCACGATCCGCGGACGCC
>JANXSI010000247.1 GCA_025352765.1 Devosia sp.
TCTCCGGCGGACAATGCCCGCCGGAGACGTGGCCCAAGCCTCAGTTGGCCGAGATCGGACCGCCCTTGTCGCCGGGTTTGCCCGGCAGGGTGTTCGGATGCAGTTCGGCACTGATCTGCTTGTCCTTCGGCACGAAGACGCGTTCGCGGATGATGTTGTCTTCAGCCCAGTTGAACATGAAGATCGGGGCGCCTGCCGGGATGTTGGCAAAGCGCTTGTTGATGATCAACGCGCCCGGGTACTGGGTGAGACCGATGGTGTAGGCGTTCTCGGTGTAGAGCTTCTGGTACTGCTTCATCAGATCCGCCTTCTTGGCGGCATCGGGCTCGGCGATGAACTTGTTCACCACGTCGACCATCTGCTGCTCGAACGGCAGGAGATCAACCGAACCGTCCTTGCCGGCACGGTGGAACGGGCTGGTCTGCGGACCAGTCGGGGCCAGCGAGGCCGTGTTCTGGACCACCGAAATCAGCTCGGAGCCGTTGCGGTAGATCTGCCAGTCCCATTTGCCGCTGTTCTGCGTGGCCGTCATGTTGGCACCGCTCACCAGGTCGAGGATCACGTGGATCCCGAGCTGCTCCATCGAGGCGATCACCCCTTCGGCCAGCGACTTGTCGGTCTGGTAGTCGGAGTTGGCGAGCAGCGTGATCGAGACGTCCTGGCCGCCGGCCTGGTCGGCCGGGAAGTTCAGCACGCCATTGCCATCGGTGTCCTTGAGGCCAGCCTTGGCCAGCAGTGCCTTGGCGGCTTCAAGATCGAACGGATAATAGACCGTCGACGCCTTGTCGTAATACGCCGTTCCAGCATAGAGGCCGCCCGGATAGATAGCGGTGAACGGACCCTTCACCAGCGAGTCGCCGAGATGCTGGCGGTCGATGGCCGAGGTCAGCGCAAGCCGGAAGTCGGTGTTGCGGTTGAGCTCTCGCACGGCCTGGGCGCGGGCATCGGGTTCGCCCCAGCCATTGCCGGAAAGGTTGGGGTAGAGTGAGTAGCCGATGGTGCGGGCACCAAACGCAAGACGCGCCGGGGCAGCGGGATCAGCCGAGCGCTTCAGCGCCTCGACGTAGCTTTCGGCCTGCTCGAGGTTGGAGAAGTCGCCGGTGCCGGCCACGGCCTGCACGTCGCGATCGGCCCAGGTCGAGAGCTTGTACTCGAGCTCGTCGAGATAGGGGAGCTGGTTGCCGGCTTCGTCGACCTTCCAGTAGTAGGGGTTGCGGCGCAGCACGACGATGTCGTCGGGGCGGTACTCGACCGGCACCCACGCGCCCATCACCGGGAAGTTCATGAAATTTGCCGGGAAGGCGTTCTGGTACTGCTCGTACGTGTTCTTGGAATACTTCGGATGCTGCGGCTTGAGGATATGTTCGGGCAGCGGGCAGAACCCGCCATAGGCCATGGTGTAAAGGTACTGCTTGGGGAAGGCTTCCTTGAACGTCCACAGCACCGTGTGGTCGTCGACCTTGGTGAGCGTCGTGCCGACGCCGAAGCTGTCGGGACCGCTGGAGTTGAGCGGCTTCACGTTGGGATCGGAAATATTGTCCTGCCAGTAGAACATCACGTCGTCGGCAGTGAACGGCACGCCGTCCGACCACTTGGCGCCTTCGATCAGGTGCATGGTCAGCTGGTGACCATCGGCCGACCAGTCCCAGCTCTTGGCGAGATTGGGCATCGGCTCGAGTTCGTCGGCCTTGACCTCGAACAGCGGGCCCGTGCGGGTCAGGCACTCATACATGCCGATGTCGATGCCGCCCCAGCCCTGAACCTGGCCGGCGGCGTAGTTCCAGCCCTGCGGCCGGCCGCCGATGACGTGACGCATCACGTCGCCGTAGACGCCGGTGCCATCGGGCTCGTTGGCGGTCTTGTAGACCAGCGGCTCCTTGGGCAGGCGGTCCTTGACCGCCGGCAGCTTGCCGGTGTCCACGAACTGCTTGGTCACCCAATCCGGCTCGTGATATTCCGGCAGAGCCTTGTATTCCATGATGTCAGAGATGCTGACGAAGTTCGGCAATTGCTGGGCGTCGAATTTCGGCGGATCCGGCAGTGTGGCGGTCGCCACGGTCTGCGCGTGAACGGCGAAAGTCGACACGCCAAGCAAAAGCGCAGCCCCGCTGAGGGCCAAAAGCCTGTTGCGCATGTTTCCTCCCTATCGGACAGACGGCGCACAGTGCGCTGGCTCGGGTCCTCCCCCTCGCCGTTGTCTGCCGTGAAAAAATCCTAGCCCTTGCGCGAAAGCGGACAATCCGATTATCTCAATCAGGTCTTCCGGTTTTTAAAGATCGTACACGCCAGATGAGTGCAGCGTTCGACCCGGCCCCCGCTTCGCGCGAGCGGAAAAAGGCGACGGCCCCGGTTCCCCGGCCCGATCGGCAGTTCTACGCCTCGACCCAGGCCTTCGGCCGCTTCGGCATCCGCTGGTTCGACCCCCAGATCATGGCGGCCGAGCATTTTCACGGCCACATCGAGCTCAACTGGCTGACCGCCGGCAGCATGGAATATCTGCTCGACGGCAAGCCATTGACCGTGCCGAGCGGCCGGCTGGTGATGTTCTGGGCCGGCATTCCGCACCGCACCATCGGCCTCGATCGGGGGGCGACGGGCGACAGCCGGCAATGCAACGTCTATTTGCCGCTCGACACGTTTCTCCACATGCAGCATTTGGGCCGGCTGACCGAAACCATGATGGGCGGCGGCGTGATCGCGCTGTCGGCCGACACCATCGGCAACGAGACCCTGCGCCGCTGGTACGAGGACTATCGCAGCGGCGATGCCGAACGCGCCGACATCCTGCGCTCCGAGATCGCCATCATGCTGCGGCGCGCCTCGGTGACCGGCTGGGACGACCTGCTGCCCCCCTGGATCGAGGGCGTGAGCCCAACCACCCATGCCGCCACCCCGCTCCGCTATGTGGTGGCGATGATCCGGCACGTGCTGGAAAACCTGTCCGAGCCGCTCAATGCCGAGGATGTCGCCAAGGTGGTGGGTCTCCACCCCAACTATGCGCTCAACCTGTTCACCTCGGTGATGAACGTGCCGCTCCACAAATTCGTCGTGCGCATGCGGCTGATCCGGGCCCGCTCGCTGCTGTTCGAGAGCACGCTGTCGATCGAGAACGTCGCCTTCCACTCGGGCTTTTCGGCGCTGAGCCAGTTCTACCTGCAGTTCCGCCGGGCCTATGGGGTCACTCCGCGCCAGATGCGGTCGCAGTTCTTCGCTCACGCGTGAGGCGCACCAATTTGCCCGGGGGCGCAGGCCGTCTTAGGATTCTGGACCAGCAGTGGGGTGCCGGGGGTGTGATCGCCCCGCGCGTTGACGCTATGATGCGGCGGGGAACGAGGAGGAGACGGTGGGCACACCACATTTCGTGATCGCCGGCGGCGGTACGGCGGGCTGGATCACGGCCTTCATCATCCAGGACAGCCTCCGGCGCAACAAGCTCGAGGGCCGGGTGACCGTGGTCGAGCCGAGCCGGATTCCGACGGTCGGGGTCGGCGAAGCCTCGACCGCCGCCTTCAACGTCTTCCTCCAGCATTTCGGCATCGACGAGTTCGAGTTCTTCCGCGAGACCGGCGCGACCTTCAAGCTCGGCATCCGGCACGAAGACTGGCGGCGCAAGGGCTATACCTATTACGGCCCGATCGACGATCCGCACCAGGTGGTGAAGGTGCCAGAAGGCACGCCGACCGATTTTCTCAATGTCTATGCGGTGGGCGAGGGCAAGCCCGTGCACGACATGCACATGTTCCAGCCGCTGCTCGAGCAGTGGAAGGCGCCCTATGGCAAGAAGGCCGACGGCTCGCTGATCCGGCTCGGCCCCTACCTTCACGCCTATCATTTCGACCAGGCGCTGGTCGGCAAGTTCCTCAAGGCCAAGTCGGTCGGGATCGAGGTCGCCGATGGCGTCATCGACGGGGTCGAGCGCGACGGCGCGACCGGCGACATCAAGACGCTGATCCTCGACACCGGGCTGCGCGTCGATGGCGATTTCTTCTTCGACTGCACCGGCTTTCACAAGCGGCTGATCGTCAAGGAGCTCAATGCGCCGTGGGTGTCCTACGCGCACGAGCTCCCGGTCAACCGCGCGCTGCCGTTCTGGCTCGATATCAAGCCGGGCGAGAACATCCCGACCTACACCCGCGCCTGGGCGCAGGAGGCGGGCTGGATGTGGCAGATCCCGACCCAGACCCGCTTCGGTTGCGGCTATGTCTATTCCGACGCCTTCCGCTCGCCCGAGGAGGCCAAGCTCGAGGTCGAGCGCGTGCTCGGCCGCGAGATCGAGGTGCGCAACGACATCAAATTCCAGATCGGCCGGCTGGAGAAGGCCTGGATCGGCAATGTTCTGGCCGTAAGCCTGAGCTCGAGCTTCCTCGAACCGCTCGAGTCGACCTCGATCCATGGCACGATCGTGCAGATGATGCTGTTTGCCATGCACTATCTCAAGG
>JANXSI010000315.1 GCA_025352765.1 Devosia sp.
TTTGATGGTTGTTCAGAAGTTTCTCGCTCATGCAAGAGGCGGCTCCCAAACCCGCCGCCGCCGTGGCGCAGCCCGCTCCCGCCGCCGAAGCACCGGCGCCGGTCGAAGCCAAGGCGCCCGCCGCGCCCGCTGTTGCTGCACCGAAGTTCGAAGCTGCCGCCGACCCGGATCTGCCGGCTGGCGTCGAGATGGTCGAGATGACTGTCCGGCAGGCGCTGAACGAGGCGATGGCCGAGGAAATGCGCCGCGATGCCAACGTCTTCGTCATGGGCGAAGAGGTCGCCGAGTATCAAGGCGCCTACAAGATCACGCAGAACCTCTTGCAGGAATTCGGGCCGCAGCGCGTCATCGACACGCCCATCACCGAGCACGGCTTTGCCGGCATCGGCGTCGGCGCCTCCTTCGCCGGGCTCCGCCCGATAATCGAGTTCATGACCTGGAATTTCGCCATGCAGGCGATCGACCAGATCATCAACTCGGCCGCCAAGCAGCTCTACATGTCGGGCGGGCAGGTGCACGCGCCGATCGTCTTCCGCGGCCCCAACGGCGTCGCCTCGCGCGTCGGCGCGCAGCACAGCCAGGACTATTCGGCCTGGTACAGCCACGTGCCCGGGCTCTATGTCGTCGCGCCCTACAGTGCGGCCGACGCCAAGGGCCTCTTGAAGGCCGCGATCCGCTCCAACAACCCGATCGTTTTCCTCGAGAACGAAATTCTATACGGCTCGACCGGGCTGGTGCCCAAGGTCGACGACTATGTACTGCCGATCGGCAAGGCCCGTATCGCCCGCAAGGGCAAGGACGTGACCATCGTCTCGTTCTCGATGGGCATGCGCTATGCCACGCAGGCCACCGAAAAGCTCGTTGCCGCCGGGATCGACGTCGAGCTCATCGACCTCCGCACCCTCCGTCCGATGGACAGCGCAACGGTGATCGAGAGCGTCAAGAAGACCGGCCGGATCGTGACCGTCGAAGAGGGCTGGCCGCAGGGCGGCATCGGTGCCGAACTCTGCGCCCGCGTCGTTGCCGAGGCGTTCGACTATCTTGATGCCCCGCCGACCCGCGTCACCGGCAAGGACGTGCCGATGCCGTATGCCGCCAACCTCGAAAAGCTCGCGCTGCCCAACGTCGACGAAGTCGTTGCGGCCGTGAACGCTGTGACTTACCGGAGCTGACGATGACCGGGAACAATCCGACGCAGGAAGAACTCGACAAGCAGTTCCTCGACGCCGCCTATGACGAGGCCCAGCAGGGTCTGTCCGAAGGCGGCATTCCGATCGGCTCGGTGCTGGTGCGCAACGGCGAGATCATCGGCCGCGGCCACAATCGCCGCGTCCAGAACGGCGATCCGATCCTGCATGGCGAGATGGACGCGATACAGAACGCCGGCCGGCAGCGGACCTACCGGGACGTCACCTGCTACACGACGCTCAGCCCCTGCATGATGTGCACTGGAACCATCATCCAGTTCGGCATCTCGCGGGTGGTCGTCGCCGAGAGCAAGAATTTCAAGGGTTTCCAGGATGTCATGACGCTCGCGGGCGTCGACGTCGTCGACTATCACGAGTCGCGCTGCGAGCACATGATGGCAGATTTTATCGAGAAGCATCCAGAACTCTGGAACGAAGACATCGGCGAGTGAGGGCGATATGAGCATCAACATCACCATGCCGGCGCTCTCGCCCACGATGGAAGAGGGCAAGCTCGCCAAGTGGCACGTCAAGGAAGGCGACACCGTCTCCTCGGGCGACGTCATCGCGGAAATCGAAACCGACAAGGCGACGATGGAAGTGGAAGCCGTCGACGAAGGCCGGATCGGCAAGATCGTCGTTCCAGAGGGCACCGAGAACGTCAAGGTCAACGCCGTCATCGCGGTGCTCCTGACCGAAGGCGAGACGGAGGCGTCCGCTCCTCCGCCGGCCGCTGCTCCTGCCGCCAAGGCGGCCGAGCCGCCCAAGGCCGAGGCCAAGGCGGCCGCGACGCCGGCTCCGGTCGCTGCTGCGCCGGTTACCACCGGTAGCGCGGCGATTGCCCCGGCAGCGCCCAAGCCTGCTGCCACTGCGCCCGACTCCGGCGCCCGCACCTTCGCTTCCCCGCTGGCCCGCCGCATCGCCAAGGAAGCCGGCATCGATGTATCGGCGATCACCGGCACCGGCCCCTATGGCCGCGTGGTGAAGTCGGACGTCGAGTCGGCCAAGTCCGGCAAGACCCAGCTCAAAGCCGCACCTGCCGCCGCGCCGGCGGCTTCTGCGGGCGGCGCTGTCGCCACTGGCATGACCAAGGCGCAGGTCCTCGCGCTCTATCCCGAGGGCAGCTACGACCTCGTGCCGAACGACGGCATGCGCAAGGTCGTCGCGGCGCGCCTCACCGAGAGCAAGCAGACGGTTCCGCATTTCTACCTGACGCTCGACTGCAAGATCGACGCGCTG
>JANXSI010000317.1 GCA_025352765.1 Devosia sp.
TCCGAAAGGCTCAGATCGAAGTCGGCGATCTTGGCCTGAATGCGTTCGGCCGGCTTGTCGGGGTTGGGAATGTCGAGCGACAGACCCAACAACGAGAACCCACCCCAGGAGGGGATCAGCTTGCGGTAGTTGGTTTCGAACCAGGCGGCGGTGAGCGCGTCGCCGGCGCCTTCGACCGCCGCGATCGGCTGCTTCAGGTCGGTCGGCTTGAAGGCCGCCTGGGCGAGCGAGAAACTGCCCTGCGCGCCGGCATCGACCTTGATGTCGTTGAGCGTAATCGAGGGGTAGACGCTCGCCTCGAACGCGCCGACGTCGACTTTGCCGAAACTGGCCGAGAATGCCTGGCCGTCGGCGGTCCCAGAGCAATTGCCGCCTTCGCTCGAGGAGGGCGTCGAGCCCACTGCCTGGAGAATATCGGCGATGTAGCGCGCGACGGTCGCGATGGCCTCGTCGGGCGGCGCGTCCTTGTTTGCTTCCAGCTTGCCGAATGCATCCATGACGGACGCGAACGGGACCTTGACCGGCCGTGCCGAGACGATCCCCGCGGTGGTCTTGCCGAATTTGCAGGTGACCCCGGCTTCGTCGAAGGACGATCCCTCGCCGACATAGCTTGTATAGAGCGGCTTGAGCGGCTGCGTCGCATCGCCCGGCACGAGACCGATCAGCGCCAGTACGCCGCCGATGTCGGCATTGGCGATGTCGATCTTGCCGTTGGTCGAGGTGCCGGTGGGCGACTTGGTCTGCGTGCCGCCGAGGCTAATGCTGTCGGCCACGCCGTTCTTGACCCCGTTCAGCACCAGGCCGGTGATCGTGGTGACGGTGGTGACGGGTGTGCCGCCGCTCTCGGTGGCGGTCAGGGTGACGGTGATTTCGGGGATGGTGATGCTGGTGGCGTTGAGCTTGGCCAGCGCATCGACATGCGCCATGAAGCCACCGCTCAGCGTGTCGCGCAGCGCTGCCTCATCCATGCTGGAATCGACCAGCGTGATGGTCGGGATCGAGAGATTGGTCGAAAAACCCGAGGTCGACGTGGTGGTCGTTGCGGACGTCGTGTCTTCCGCCAGGGCGTCGGCGACACCGATGGCCGGCGCGGCGGAGAGGCTGAGCACTGCGGCGAGCATGGCCGCCTTCGAAATCTTGAGCACGATGGAGTTTCCCTTTGATCGTGTGAAGTTGCACCACGGGCGGATCGTCGACGACAGTGGCGGCTAGAAACGAAGCCTTTGTGGCAATTCGCAGTACAATTGCATGCAATTTGCCACCGCGGGTGATTTGTCCACTCTGCAGTGAACCGGGGCTGAATGGAGTGCGGGTTTGACTCTCGAGATCATCGGCCATGCCATCGCTTCGGCCGAGGGCAGCATTGCCGACGCCGGGCACAAGATGCCGGCGGCGCTGCGCAATGACGCCGACTGGCGGCGCTTCCAGGCCGCGCTCGACGCCTCGGCGCTGGTGGTGCTGGGGCGGATCGGGCACGAGGCGCACCCCAATCCGGGCCGGCGGCGACTGGTGGTGACGAGCCGCGTGGCTGCCCTCGCGCCCGATCCGGCGGACCCCAAAGCGATGCATTGGAACCCCCAAGGTATGGCCTTCGATGACGTCATTTCGACCCTAGGAATGGCCGACAGATCGATTGCGATCACCGGCGGCACCCGCGTCTTCGATCTCTTCCTCGACCGGTTCACCCGATTCGATCTGGTCGAGGTCGCCGAGGTCACCATCCCCGACGGTCTCCCCTGCTTCTCGAGCGGTCCGCCGCGGCGGGTGCTGACGGCCGCCGGACTGCACCCGGCCGAAACAGGGCCGCTTGACGCCGAGGCGCTGCTGACGGTCTGGCGCCGCTAGGACTTCTCGGCCATCGGATGGTGGGTTTCGACCAGGGTGCGGAGCTTCTCGTCGAGCACGTGAGTGTAGATCTGGGTGGTCGAAATGTCCGCATGGCCGAGCAGCATCTGCACCACGCGGAGATCCGCGCCCCCCTGCAGCAGATGGCTGGCGAAGGCGTGCCGGAGGACGTGCGGGGCGACGCGCGCCGAGCTGATGCCGGCCCGCCCGGCCAGCGCCTTGAGATCGCGGGCGAACACCTGCCGGCTGAGATAGCCGTCCTCGCCGCCCGCCGGAAACAGCCACGGCTGCACCGGAACGATGCCGAGCCACGCCTTGACCGCGTCGCGGGCGCGATCGTTGACGGGCACGATCCGCTCCTTGTTGCCCTTGCCGGTGACGGTGAGGAAACTGGCGTCGCGCATCACCGCCGAGCGCCGGAGGCTGACGAGTTCCGAAACGCGCATGCCGGTGGCGTAGAGCAGCTCCAGCAGCACGTAGAGACGGAGCGCCACCTCCTGCTTTTGCGGCGAAACATCGGCGCCGGCCTCCGCCTCGGCCGTGCTCAGCAACCGGTCGACTTCGGCGACCGAGAGCACGTGGGGCAGCGGCCGGCGCGCCCGCGGGCTGGCGACGATCCGTGTCGGATCGTCGGGGCGGATCTGGTCGGAGCAGAGGAACTTGTGGAATTGCCGGAGCGCCGAGAGGCGCCGCGCCGCCGATGACGCCGCGAGGCCCTGCCCGTCGAGCGAAGCCAGATAGCCCACGATCTCCTCGCGGGCCGCCGTTTCGACCGACTTGCCCTTGCCGGCGAGATACCCGCAATAGTCGGAAAGATCGCGCCGGTAGGCCTCGATGGTGTTCCGCGCAGCACTGCGTTCGGCGCTCATCATCTCGAGGAACGACTCGACGAGATGAGCGGTCATTCCACAGCGACCGGTTCCACTGTCTTGACGCCGGAATCGCTGGCGCCAGGGTCGGAGGTATCGACCGCGACCTCGGAGCTCGCATCCTTGGGCGCCACATTGACTGGGGCGGGCAGCGCATTGATGTCGAGCGGATCGGCATCGGGCGGCACCAGATCGCGGGCCGGAATCTTGATGGTGAC
>JANXSI010000336.1 GCA_025352765.1 Devosia sp.
GGTTGAGGTGTCGGCAGTGAGGCCGGCAGGGGGTTTCACACCATGAAGATCGAAAAGTTGCTCCGTCGCCTCAACGTTGTCCGGGCGGCGATTCAGGTCGCGGGCCATTCAGAGACCGGTATTCCCGATCTCGAGATGGACGCGCTGACAGAAGATGAGGATCGCCTGCTTAAGGCGTTGTGTCACTTGGCGAGCGAATCCACGGCTCACTTCGAAGCGAAGCGGGCGGTTCTCGCCTCACTAAGTGCCTACGCCAGCGTCCTTCCGGAACTCGCGGTCTCGGTTGCGATCGACGCGTCGAGGCTTGCGGCGATTCACGTAAGCGAGATGGCAGAGGCTGCCTAGGTTGGTCGGTTAGGAAAAGGCTTAGGAGCGAACCGCACTCACGCCAAGAAACATGTTAAAAATCATGATCTTAGACGTGAGAAATGGCTCCGCGACTTGGACTCGAACCAAGGACCTAGCGGTTAACAGCCGCTTGCTCTACCAGCTGAGCTATCGCGGAACAGGGTAGGCCCGAAGGCAGGGCCCGTGTAGCGGGTTTGATTTCCTTTGCCAACCGGTTTTTTGCGCTCAATTCACGGGCGTGCGCGGGCGCGCAATGCGGCCAGATCGTCTGGCGTGTTGAGGTTCGCGAAGGGATTGTCGGAGCGGGACGCGGCGTAGTCCAGCCGGCCGGCGCCGAGGCTTTCCGCCAGCCGCTTGAGACTGGGTTGGGCGGTGCCGTCCCGCAGCTTCCCGGGCAGGTCGGCGATCGCGCTCAGCCGCCAAAGCGCGTTGGTCGGATAGTCCTGCGCGCCGAATGCCGAGAGCACCGCGGGTGCCGACCGGAGCAAGGGACGGGCCCGCGCCACGAAATCGGGGGGAAAGAACGGCGTATCGACCGCCAGCGACAAAAGGAACTCGACCCCGCTGCCTTCGAGCGCCTCGACCCCCGCCGCAACACCGGCGAGCGGCCCGGCGTAGGCGGTCTCGAGGTCAAGCACGGCGCGGGTCCCCGCTACTTCGAATGCTGCTTGGCCCACAGCCAGCAGAATCGGGGAGCACGCCCCGGCCGCGGCGATGGCGCGATCGACCAGCCGCAGACCGCCGATCTCGATCAGCGCCTTGTTGAGCCCTCCCAGCCGCTCGGCCTTGCCGCCCGCAAGGATTACCGCGGCGATCTGGCTCATGGCCGCCAGCGGCGCAGCACCAGCAGCAGGCCAATGCCGGCCAGCAGCCCCCAGAAGGCGCCGCCGATGCCCAGCAACGTGATGCCCGAGGCCGTGGTGACGAAGGTAACGACGGCCGGAAGCCGCAGATCGTCGTTGGCGAGGGCGCCGCTGAGGGCGCCGGCAAGGCTCGGCAGGAGCGCCAGCCCGGCAACGGCCTCGATCAGGATCGGTGGCGCCGCCGCGATGAAGGCAGCGGCCAGCGTCGCCAGCAGGGCGAGGGCGAAATAGACAAAGCCGGCGGCCACCGGCGCCACCCAGCGCCGGGCCGGGTCGGGGTGAGCCTCGGGACCGGCGGCAAGTGCGGCCGTGATCGCCGCGAGGTTGACCGTCAGGCCGCCGAACAGCGCGACAATGGCGCTGGCGAGTCCGGAGAGGGCAAAGGGGACACCCGCGTCGACCTCAAAGCCGTTGGCCCGCATCACCGCCAGTCCGGTGAGGTTCTGGGACGCCATGGTGATGACAAAGAGCGGGATCGCGATCTTGACCAACGCCTCGAGCGTGAACACCGGCAGGACGAGCTGCAGCGACGGGAGGGCGACCGAAAGGGCGCCGGGGGCGAGGTTGGAGCTCACCGCCAGCATGATGGCGGCAGCGAGCACGGCCAGCGGCACGGCATAGCGGCGGGCTAACTTGAGCCCGATCACCCAGGCCACGACGATCGGCAGTGCCAGCCAGGGCAGCTCTGCCACTGCCTTCACCGGCGCAAGGCAAAGGTTCAGCAGCACGCCCGCCAGCATTGCGGCGGCAATCGGGCCAGGGATGGCGGCGACCGCGCGGGCCAGAGGTCTGGCGAAGCCACAGGCGGCAATCAACGCGCCGACGACGATGAATGCGCCGGTCACGGCCGCGAAGCCGCCAGTGATTGGCTGCAGCGTCAAAAGGAAGGCGGCGCCCGGCGTGGACCAGGCAAAGCTCAGCGGAATCCTGAGGCGCCAAACGACGATGGTGTTGAGCAGGCCCATGGCCAGGCACATGGCAAACAGGCCCGAGGCCGCTTCGCCCGGACTCGCGCCGGCATGCCCAAGGCCGCCGAGGACGAGGGTGAAGGTGCTGGCGTAGCCGACGAGCGCGGCCAGGACGCCGGCGAGAATCGGTTGCGCGAGGTCGCCCAGGCGAGATCCGGCGGTTTCGTCTTGCGGGGTCGGCATCAGCGCACTGGGAAAAGGGTTGGAGGCCACGTCCGGAATCGAACCGGAATACACGGATTTGCAATCCGCTGCGTAACCACTCCGCCACGTGGCCTCAACGCGCCGGTTCTTATGGCAGGCGATGGGTTTCCGCAAGGTTACGCGATCGCGGGACGCTGTCGGCAGAGTGTGAGTCCAGGCGCGCCCGACACGGCGCGCCGAGACATCCCTTCACGGGACTGTGATCCTGCTCGGCTATGGCACGGCCATGACCGTTACAATGCAGCCGAACGAGACCACCAAAAGCCGGCAGCCGTCGGATTCTGCTGCCGTAGCCCCAGCTTTTCCGGCAGTCTCCCGGCCCTCGACGCATCAGGTCGCGGCACGCGCCGCCTGCCTGAGCTGCGGTGGGGCGCACCTCCACCAGAGGCCCAGCAGCTACCGTCTGGGCGCGATGGCTCTCACCTGTGCCGATTGCGGATATGAGTTCCGCGACTGAGCCGACCGCCGTTGGTCGGATATCGTACGCTCTAGCGACCGAGCAGCACCCAGGCGAACAGCGCGGCGCAGATGAACACCAGGACGACGACCAGCGCTGCTTCCCGCATCCACGACGTTGACGGTTTTCGAATGGTCAGTGCGACGAAGCCGTCGCGATTGCGCAGGACCGGTCTCATAGTCACTCCAGGGACAGGCGCGCAGATAACGGGCTCTCGCTGACGCTGTCGTGACACGGGCTGTCACCGCGTTCGCACTCCCGCGCCCGGCGCCAGTACAGGGGGACAAAGCGTCGCTTGCCCCCCTCCCGGTGCGGCGCTATGCACGTGCCAGATCAGCAGCAGGATCCGACAATGACCGATTTCGCGCACGCCCGGAAAACCATGGTGGACAATCAGCTCCGCACCAGCGGCATCACGGACTGGCGGCTGCTTGCGGCCATGGGGGACGTGCCGCGGGAAAAGTTCGTGCCGGAGGTGCGGCAGGGGCTCGCGTACATCGACGAGGCCTTGACGATCGGCACCGGTCGGAAACTTGCGGCGCCAGCGCCGTTTGCAAAGCTCGTGCAGCTCGCCGAGATCGAGCACGGCGAGCGCGTGCTCGATCTCGGCTGTGGCACCGGTTACTCGGCCGCGGTGCTGGCCCGGCTCGCGTCGCATGTGGTTGCGGTCGAGGCGGACAAGCCGCTCGCCGCACATGCGCGCGCCGCACTGGCCGCGCTTGGCGCGACCAACGTCACCCTGGTCGATGGGCCGATCGCGAGCGCCGGCAAGGCGCATGGCCCTTACGATGTCATCGTCCTAGAGGGCGCGGTCGAACAGCTCCCCGAGGGGCTGCTCGCGCAGCTCAAGCCGGAAGGGCGCCTCGTGGCACTGATTGCGCCGCGCGGGAAGGTGGCCGTGGCACATCTGTTCGCGCGTTCGGGCAAGGGAATCGCCTCGAGTGCGGCGTTCGACGCGACGCTGCCGCGGCTGCAGCCGGCGCCCGACCCCGGCTTCGTGTTCTGAAACGCCGGCCCGTCGTCGCACCGTTACTAAATCGAGTATACGATGTGTTGCTGACGCATCACTCGGCACGTCAAAATCGCGTTAACTTCTGGGCCACCTTGCGGCTGGAAGTTGTCTGCCCCACCTCGGCGGCGTAGGTTGGCGGCTCTGGAGACTGAGTTATGGTATTTTTTCGAAGTGTGCGGGCGGGCGCGCTGGCGCTTGTTTTGTGTTCTATACCAGCATTGGCACACGCCGAGACCCTGAGGGAGGCGCTGACCAGCGCCTATGTCAACAACCCATCGATCCTTTCCGCCTTGCTCAACGTCAAGGCCACCGCCGAGAACATCGCCCTGGCGAAATCAGGGAAGCTGCCGAAAATCGGCGCTTCCGGATCGCTGACGACGAGCTACACCGGTGGCACGCCCGACCCGGTTACCTCGTTGACCTTCGGGGCCAGCCTCAGCCAAAATCTCTTCGACAACTTCAAGACCGAGGCCGATATCGAGGCCGCCCGGGCGCTGACCGAGGCCAGCCGCTACTCGCTGCAAAATTCCGAGCAGAACGTATTGCTCGCCGTGGTGCAGGCCTATTGGAATGTCATCCAGTACACGCAGTTGGTGAAGCTGGCGCAGGACAACGTCGACTTCTACCAGGCGCAGGTGAACAGCGCCAAGGATCGCCTGAAGATCGGCGAGGGCACCAAGATCGACGTGTCGCAGGCCGAGGCTCGTCTGGCTCAGGGCAGTGCGTCCTATGAGTCGGCGATCGCGTCGCTGCAGACCAGCCAGGCGAGCTATGAGCGCTATGTCGGGCACAAGCCGAAGAACCTGGTCAGTACTTACAAGGTGGGCAGTCTCCTGCCGAAGTCGCTCGATGCGGCGATCAGCGAGGCCGTCAGCTCGCATCCGGCCGTGCTTTCGGCCAAGGCGGCCATCCGCGCCTCGCAGGCGAATTCCGATGCCGCCAATGCCGCGTTCGGCCCGACGCTGGACCTCACCAGTTCGGTCGGCAGCGCCGTTACGGTCATCCCCGGCCAGGGTACGTCGCTCAGCCAGCCGACCGCCAAGGTCGGGTTCAGCCTCGCCATTCCCATCTACGCGGGCGGCGCGCTCGGCGCCAACGTCCGCAAGTCCAACCTCAATCAGATCAAGAGCGAAGTGGACGCCCTGGCCACCCGCGATCAGGTCAAGGAATCGCTGATCTCGGCCTGGAGCACCATGCAGAGCGCCACAGCCCAGATCCAGTCGGCGAATTCGGCCGTCTCCTCCGGCCAGCTCACCCTCGACGGCACCGTGCAGGAGCGCGATGTCGGCCAGGCGACGACTCTGGACGTGCTGAACGCCCAGTCGGAACTGACAACCGTGCGGGAAACGCTGATCCAGGCGACGGCCAGCAAGGCTATCGCGACCTTCGCAGTTATCGCCGCTACCGGGCATCTGACCGCGTCGGACCTTGGACTCTCGGTCGAGGTCAAGACTGGCGAAGACTACATCGCCAAGGTCGAAGACGTCTGGGCGGAATTGCGCGCCCTCGACTAGAGCAGCAGTTTACGCGACGCTTCCGGCGTCCTACCCTTCCAACGACTCGCCATCCGGCGGGTCGTTTGTCATTCGGGGGGAAGACATGAAGACGCTGCCATACTGGTTTGTCGCCGTTGCAACGCTGTTCGTCATCGCGGGCATGGCCTGGGGCGTACAGATGTCGATTGCGCAGGACCATCTGCTCGCGCCGGCGCACGCGCACAACAACCTCATCGGGTTCGTGGTGATGGTCGTCTACGGGTTCTATTATCGTCTGGTCCCCGCGGCTGCCGAGACACGGCTCGCCCTTATCCATTTTTGGGTTTCGCTGCTCGGCGCCCTCACCTTCGCCCCGGGAATAGCGCTGGCAATATTGGGGAAGGGCGAGATGCTGGTGCAGGTCTCGACGCTCTTGGTCCTTGCCTCGATGCTGGTGTTCGCCTGGACGGTGTGGACCAACAAGGCCGGGCTGACCAATTCCTGAGCGCGGTTGTTTGCGCGTGTCTGTCGCGGGGCCGCAAACATTTGGGGAAGACCGAAGGAATCCAAGGCTTTCCGTCGCAAAATCGGCGGTATCGGCTTAGAATGCAGAAAGACGAATCATGCCTTGCGGTGGGCGCAAATAGGTTCGTCGAGTGTTTGAAGAGGCCCTCATGAACAAGCCGGCGACCAAAGAGCCGTCCATGGACGAAATTCTCTCGTCCATCAGGCAAATCATTGCCGATGATGACGCTTCGGTCGCGCCGCAGCCCGCGGCCCGTCCGGCCATGGCGGCCGCGCCGGTGCCGCGGCCGGTCATCCCGCCCAGTCCGCCTCGTGCTGCGGCGCCTGAGCCGTTGGCGCTGTCGGCGGCCCAGATCGTCCCGGCGGCCCGTGCACCCGAGCCAGTCGTGGTCCCCGAGCCGTCCGAGACCGATTTCTCGGCGATGCTAGCGGGCTTTGATGAACCAGACTCGTCCGGTCCGATGCCCGCCGGCGAAGCTCATCTGGTCGACCCCGAAGACATTACATTCGAAGCCGACCCCGAGCCCGAGCCCGAACCGGTTCTGCCCCCCGTGATGGTCATGCCCGAGCCGCCGCGCCCGGCGCCCCGTCCGGTCGCGTCTGTTGCGCAGGCTGCCCCGATGCCCGATCCGACGCTTTCCTCGGACATGGCTGAGGAACTGCTCGCCCCCGCGACCGATGCGGCAGTGCAGGGAGCGATGTCGCGCCTCAGCATGATGTCCGGCGGTGGGATCGGCGGCATGACGGTCGAGAGCATGATCCGAGACATGCTGCGCCCGATGCTGAAGGACTGGCTCGACGAGAATCTGCCATCGCTGGTCGAGAGCATGGTCGAAAAGGAAATCGCCCGGATTTCGCGCGGCGTGAAGTAGCGCCGAACCGGTGGACGGGCTGTCCCTGTTCGGACTCTTCGCCGTCACCGGCATGCTCGCAACGTATGCCTTCGAACGCCGATCGACCTGGTTCATTCTCGCCTTCGCGGGCTTCTGCCTCCTCGGCTCCGTTTATGGGTTCCTGCAGGGCCTTGGCCGTTCGGCTTGGTCGAGGGCGTCTGGGCGGTCGTTGCCGGGCTCAGATGGTGGCGCGCGGCGCGAAGGTGATGGGCGGAACGCTGGCGGCAGTTGACTCCGAGGCGTCCCGCTTCTTAAGACCCTGAACCTGCTTTGCCCGCCGCACTTTTGCGCTCGGCTGGGCGCTTGCCCTGGAATTGACGATGCTCGAAAAAACCTATGAACCCGGCGCGGTCGAAGGCCGCATCTATCAGGCTTGGCAGGACGCCGGGGCGTTCAAGGCCGGGGCAGGAGCCAAAGAGGGCGCTGAGTCCTTCACCATCGTCATTCCGCCACCCAATGTGACGGGGTCGCTGCATATCGGGCACGCGCTCAACAATACCATCCAGGACATCCTGATCCGCTACAACCGGATGCAGGGCAAGGACGTGCTCTGGCAGCCAGGCACGGACCACGCCGGCATCGCGACCCAGATGATCGTCGAGCGGCAGCTCATGGAGCGGCAGGAGCCGTCGCGCCGCGAACTCGGGCGCGAAAAATTCCTTGAGCGCGTCTGGGCCTGGAAGGCCGAGAGCGGCGGCACAATCCTCAATCAGCTCAAGCGCCTGGGGGCGTCGGCGGATTGGTCGCGCGAGCGCTTCACCATGGACGAAGGGCTATCGGCCGCTGTCCGCAAGGTGTTCATCGCGCTCTATGAGAAGGGCCTGATCTACCGCGCCAAGCGCCTGGTGAACTGGCATCCGGGGCTCGAAACCGCGGTCTCCGACCTTGAGGTCGAGAACATCGAGACGGCCGGCAAGATGTGGCATCTGAGCTACCCGATCGAAAATTCCAGCGAAACGATCGTAGTTGCAACCACGCGTCCCGAAACGATGTTCGGCGACGTCGCGGTGGCGGTGAACCCCGAGGATCCGCGCTACAAGGGGGTCATCGGCAAGTATGTCGTGCTGCCGCTGGTCGGTCGCCGCATCCCGATCATCGCCGACGACTACGCCGACCCGGAGATGGGCTCGGGCGCGGTCAAGATCACCCCGGCGCACGATTTCAACGATTTCGAGGTCGGCCAGCGCCACCGGCTGAAGCCGATCAACATCTTCACCACCAATGCCCGGCTCAACGCGATCGTGCCCAAGGACTATCGCGGCCTCGACCGGTTCGAGGCCCGCAAGAAGGTGCTCGAGGATCTCGAGGCGATCGGCGCGGTGCTATGGGCCGAAGACAAGAAGATCATGGTGCCGCACGATGAAAAGACCAAGCAGGTCATCATCGAGCCGTTCCTGACCGACCAGTGGTTCGTTAATGCCGAAGTGCTGGCCAAGCCCGCGCTCGAGTCGGTGAAAGCCGGGCGAACCAAGTTCGTGCCGCAGAGCTGGGAGAACACCTATTTCTCCTGGATGGAGAACATCAAGCCATGGTGCATTTCGCGCCAGCTCTGGTGGGGCCATCAGATCCCGGCCTGGTACGGGCCGCGGCTCAACACTGACCCCGAGTTCGGCAAGCCCGATGCTGGCCCGAAGATCTTCGTCGCCGCAACAGAGGAGGAGGCGCGCAAGCAGGCTCTGGCCTACTATACGGGCCGCCAGCTCGAGATCTTCACCCAGGGCGTTGGCTCGACCGCGTTCCAGAAGGCGCTGAGCGACTTCGAGGGAACGCAGCGGGACCGATTGCTGCCGTCGGCATGGGCCTCGCGCCGCGCCTCCGATCCGTTCGCCGAACTGTCCGATTCCAAGGTGCCACTCCATCGCGACGAGGACGTGCTCGACACCTGGTTCTCGTCGGCGCTCTGGCCATTCTCGACGCTCGGTTGGCCGGACGATGCACCCGAAGTGAAGCGCTATTACCCGACCGACGTGCTGGTCACGGGCTTTGACATTATCTTCTTCTGGGTCGCCCGGATGATGATGATGGGCATTGAATTCATGGGCACCGAGCCGTTCCATACCGTCTATGTGCACGCCCTCGTCCGCGACGAGGCCGGCGCCAAGATGAGCAAGACCAAGGGCAACGTCATCGACCCCCTGGAACTGGTCGACGGCTACGGCGCCGACGCGACCCGCTTCACGCTGGCCGCCATGGCGGCGCAGGGCCGCGACCTCCGCCTCGCGATGAGCCGGGTCGAGGGGTACCGGAACTTCGTGACGAAGCTCTGGAATGCCGCGCGCTTCCTCGAAATGAACGGCTGCGTGCGCAGCGCCAGCTTTGCGCCCAACCGGGTCGATCTCGCGCTCAACAAATGGATCATCGGCGCCACAGCGCGCGCCGTGGCCGACGTCCAGAAGTCGATCGAAGACTACAAGTTCAATGAAGCGGCGAACGCCGCCTACGACTTCGTCTGGGGCACGTATTGCGACTGGTATGTCGAGCTCGCCAAGCCGGTGCTGACGGGTGAGCAGGCGGACGAGAAAGCGGAGACGCAGGCGACCGCCGCCTGGGCGCTCGATCAGATCCTGAAGCTCCTCCATCCCTTCATGCCCTTCGTCACCGAGGAATTGTGGGGCGAGACCGGCAAATCGGGGCCGCCGCGCGACACCCTCCTGATCCTCAGCCCCTGGCCGGACCTGCGCGGCCTCGCTGACCCCGCCGCCGACGCTGAAATGACCTGGCTCATCGAAGTGGTGTCCGGCATCCGCTCGGTGCGCACCGAAATGAACGTGCCCGCCGGCGCCAAGATCCGGCTGGTGATCGTCGGCTCCAACGTGGAAACCGGCACCCGCGCTGAAGCCCAACTGCAGCCGTTGTTGCGCCTCGCGCGGCTCGACGATGTCAGCTATGGCAGCGAAGTGCCGCCCAACTCGGCGCAGATCGTCATCGGCGAGGCGACCTTCGCGCTGCCTCTCGCCGGCGTCATCGACTTCGATGCCGAGCGGGCGCGGCTCGCCAAGGATATCGCCAAGGACGAGGTCGAGGTCGACAAGATCGACCGCAAGCTCGGCAACGAGCAGTTCGTGTCCAAGGCCAAGCCCGAGGTGATCGAAGAGCAGCGCGAGCGGCGGGAAGAAGCCCTGGCCCGGCTCGAGCGTCTCAAGGCGGCGTTGGCACGGCTCAGTTAGGGAGCGTAAACCCGGATCGGCTAAGGAGTTCTCATGGACGAGATTGCCGCATCGCCGCAGCGTGCGTACCCGGTTGTCCGCGAAGCCACCGAGTTCGCGACGGCCGCCTACAAGTTCGACGGCAAGGGCAACGTTGCCCAGGTGCCGTTCGAGCATGAGCCGGTTGCCGGGCCCGAAAGGGGCTTCGTGCTGATTGCCGGAAGCCTGTCGTCGCCACAGTTCAAGAGTTGGCTCAAGGACCATCTGGACCCGAGTGCCGCCGAAGGGCTGACGGCGACCGACCAGCACACGCGCTGCATCGTCGTGGACGACCGCGCGCTGATCGTGCTCCGGATCGTCCGCTCGCGCAGCGACCCGGACGAATTGTCCAAGCAGACGATGAGCATCTGGATCGAAAAGAACCGGGTGATCATCGCCTCAAAGCTCGCCATCACCGAACTGGTGAGCATCGCGGCGTGGCAGGCTTCCAAGCACGCGCCGCTCACCCCGGCCGACTTGATCGCTCGCATGGGGACGCGCGCCGCCGACCGGATCGAACCGCTGGTCGAGCATCTGGGTGATCTCCTCGACGGCATCGAGGAAGCGATGATGTCGGAGCGCGACGAGCAGCAGCGGCAGAAGCTGACCCGGCTGCGCCGCTCGATCATCAATCTTCGCCGTGTGCTGTGGCCGCAGCGCGACGTGCTCAACACGCTCGAGATCGAGGACCTGTCCTTCCTCAGCGCTCGTGACCGTGCGCGGCTTAAGGAAGCCTCCGCCCGCAGCGCGCGGCTTGGCGACGAACTCCAGGTGTTGGCCGAACGGGCCGCGCTCATTCACGAGCAGGTGCTCGACACGCGCGCCGAGCAGATGAACCGCACGATGCTGGTGCTGACCGCCGCCACCGTGATCGCCATGCCGATGACTGTCGTCTCCGGGCTCCTCGGCATGAACGTCGCCGGTATCCCGTTCAACCAGAACCCCGAAGCGTTCTGGTTCGTGGTGCTGGGCCTCGCCGCGCTGGGGACCGGCATGGTCTGGTTCATGCGTGCCCGGAAATGGCTCTGAGGCACAAAGGCGTTCCGGCTCTTGTCGCCCCTCTTTTTATGGTTACTGTCATCTTAACAATAGTATTCCAGACATCTGTCGATGAGTGCAGATGACAGAACTGACGCCGTGAATACTACCGATTCGAATGGCCGATGTTTACTGCTAGAGACTTGAGGAAGAAACGGCGCTGATCCTGCCGCCGTACGGCCCAACGGCCGATCCTCGGAGCCTGCGAGTGCAAGCAGTCTTGGCCACCTTGCTCGCCGAGCACGACCTGCGTCTGGTCGGGCTGTCGGTCGCACTCTGTCTCGCGTCGTCGATGACCGGCATGACATTGCTGCATCGGGCTCGCAGGACGGCAGGTGTCGCGCGCCTCGGCTGGGTCGCCGTGGCGGCCCTGACCGTTGGCTTCGGGGTGTGGACCACGCATTTCATTGGCATGCTTGCCTTCGCGATGGGCATGC
>JANXSI010000337.1 GCA_025352765.1 Devosia sp.
ACTCCGGACCCATCCGGCGGATGTGGTGAATGATTGGTTGCGCATATAGCCCAATGCCGCCGCCCTCTCAACCGGGCGGGCCGCAATGGCTGTGGGGTGAGCATCTTGGTCCCGTAACATGGCCAAGTTGCGACCGCCGGCGATCAGCGCGCCAGCATTTCCTTGAGCAGCGACTCCGCCAGGAGCTTGCCGTCGGCCAGTTCCTCCTCGGGCAGCGCAATCGGGATGCCCTCGGACGAAATCAGCCCGCGGGCGCCCGGAAAGCCCCCATCGCCACCTTCCATCGGGTGAAACCCATAGGCCTTGAGCGCCACGATCAAATTGCGCGCCACGACCTCGGTCTCGACCTTGAGGGCGATCTGGTAGCCCGGCACTAGGCGGCGACCCGCCGTTCGACCATCATCTTCTTGATCTCGGCGATCGCCTTGGCCGGATTTAGGCCCTTGGGGCAGACCTTGGCGCAGTTCATGATGGTGTGGCAGCGATAGAGCTTGAACGGGTCCTCGATGTTGTCGAGCCGCTCGGTCGTCGCCTCGTCGCGGCTGTCGATCAGCCAGCGATAGGCCTGCAGCAGCACGGCGGGCCCGAGATATTTGTCACCGTTCCACCAGTAGGACGGGCACGAGGTCGAGCAGCAGGCGCACAGGATGCATTCGTACAGCCCGTCGAGCTTTTCGCGCTGCGGCTTGCTCTGCAGCCATTCCTTTTCGGGCGGCGGCGTCGTGGTCTTGAGCCAGGGCTCGATCGAGCGGTGCTGGGCGTAAAAGGTCGAGAGGTCCGGCACCAGATCCTTGATCACCGGCATGTGCGGCAGCGGATAGACCCGGATGGCGCCCTTGATCTCGTCCATCGCCTTGGTGCAGGCGAGCGTGTTGGCGCCGTCCACGTTCATCGAGCAGGAGCCGCAGATGCCCTCGCGGCAGGACCGGCGAAGCGTCAGCGTTGGGTCGATCTTGTTCTTGATGTAGAGCAGGCCATCGAGCACCATCGGCCCGCAATTGTCGAGATCGACATAATAGGTGTCGATTCGCGGGTTCGCCTCGCTGTCGGGATCGTAGCGATAGACGCGGTATTCGCGCAGCCGGATCGAGCCGGCGGGCTTGGGCCAGGTCTTGCCCTTTGCGGGCTGGGACGCCTTGGGAAGGATCAGTTCGGCCATCGCCGTCTCCGTTCAGTCCGCCCGGCCCGCGTCGGTCGCGGGTCCGGGCCAGTCGATTTGGGTCGTCCGCGCGGGTCGCGGGCGCAGGACCTCAATAGTCCGGTTTGCAGATCTGGTTCGAGTGCCCGATATAGTCGTTATAGGCATCGTAGTATTTCGCATCGAGCGGCTTGCCCTTGATCGAGGCGATGACCACCGTCATGAATTCCGCATCGATCAGCTTGGGCGCCGCGTCGCGCTTGCATTTGCACAGCACACTTGCCTCCGGCGCGACGTGGACGCACGCCGCATAGAACGCATCGAGCTGCTCGGTCGTCGGCGGATTGGCGACCGGTTTGGCCATCGCCCCGCTTGTCCCCAGCGCCAAGAGCGCCATCACCACTATATACTTCATCTCAGCTCCTTGCGGATCACCAGCTTCAGCCCCGACCAGATCTCATTGACCGCCGCAACCTTGACGTCAACGAGGCCGATCGGCAGCACGATGTCGCGGATCACGTCCTCGGTGATGTCGGTTGTGACCTTGCTCGCCTTTTTCGGCCACGAAATCCAGATGCTTCCGTTGCGATCGATCTCATCCAACAATTTTGCGGCGTTTTGCGCCAGGACCGCCCGCGACGCCGTGAAGCCGTGGATCACGTCATAGCCCTTGTCGCCATCGGCAAACGTTTCCCAGCCCGACTGCGCCATTTCGACGAAATGGCGCGAGGTGCGCAGCTCATTCAGTTCCGGCGGCAGCGCGATGAAGAGCACGCGCTGGCCGTCCTTGAGCCCGAGTTTTTGCGGCAGCGGCGTGCCGGAGTAGCCGGAGGGAGCGGCCACGAGGACTGCGACCTACTTGGCGCCCGCGCACGCGTGCGGGGCCGTCTTCATGAAACTGTCGATCGCGGACAGTTCCTTGCCGGTCATCTTCTTGCTCATGGCCGCCGAGGTCCGCACGTCGAGCGGATCCTGGCTGAGATAGGCGATCGAGAGATCGTCGAGCTTTGTCGCGGCAAGGTCGGCCATGCAGGTGCACTGCGGCTTGGGCATGTACATGCTGGTCTGGCAGCGGGCGACGAACGCATCGTGCGCCGGCTTGTCCATCGCGGCGTAGCTCGAGGACGACACGACAGCCGATGCAACGAACAGTGCGGTGACGATGACGCGGCGCATGTGAGAACCTCGTTTCAGTAGACGCGGGCCTTGGGGGCGATCTTCTTCAGCGAAATGCCACCCTCGCTTTCCGGCGTCAGCGGCTCGGTGTGCACCGGGCGGTAGCTCAGCGACACGTTGCCGGCTTCATCGATCCGGCTGATCGTGTGCGTGCGCCAGTTGACGTCGTCGCGATTGGGGAAATCCTCGCGCGCATGGGCGCCGCGGCTTTCGGTGCGGGCCTCGGCCGAAACCACCGTGGTCAGCGCGTTGGCGAGAAGGTTCTCGAGCTCCAGCGTCTCGATCAGATCGCTGTTCCAGATCATCGAGCGGTCGGTGACCTTGAGGTCGGCGCGCGCCGCATAGATCTGCGTCATGTTCCTGACGCCGTTGCGCAGCGTCTCGCCGGTGCGGAACACCGCGGCGTCGTCCTGCATGGCGTGCTGCATGCGGTCGCGCAGCTCCGCCGTCGGGATCGACCCGTTGGCGTGACGCAGCCGGTCGAAACGGGCCAGAATCTTCTCTTCCGACGCCGGGTTGACCTTGGGGATCGGCGCGGCGCGATCCATGGTGACGCCGGCGCGCAGTGCCGCAGCCCGGCCAAACACCACGAGGTCGGTCAGCGAGTTGGAGCCGAGCCGGTTGGCGCCATGCACCGAGGCGCACGCCGCTTCGCCCACCGCCATCAGCCCGGGGACGACCGCGTCGGGGTTCTCGGCGGTCGGGTTCAGCGCCTCGCCGTGATAGTTCGTCGGGATGCCGCCCATGTTGTAGTGGACGGTCGGCAGCACCGGGATCGGGTCGCGCGTCAGGTCGACGCCGGCGAAGATTTTGGCGCTCTCGGTGATCCCCGGCAGCCGCTCGTGCAGCACTTTCGGATCGAGATGGTCGAGGTGGAGGAAGATGTGGTCCTTCTTGGGGCCCACACCGCGGCCCTCGCGGATTTCGAGCGTCATGCAGCGGGAGACCACATCGCGCGACGCAAGGTCCTTGGCGTTGGGGGCATAGCGCTCCATGAAGCGCTCGCCCTCGGAATTGGTGAGGTAGCCGCCCTCGCCGCGCGCCCCTTCGGTGATGAGGACGCCTGCGCCATAGACGCCGGTCGGGTGGAACTGCACGAATTCCATATCCTCGAGCGGCAGGCCGGCGCGCGCCACCATGCCGTTGCCGTCGCCGGTGCAGGTGTGCGCCGAGGTCGCCGAGAAATAGGCGCGGCCGTAGCCGCCCGTCGCCAGCACCGTCATCTTCGAGCGGAAGCGGTGGAGCGTGCCGTCGTCGAGCTTCCAGGCGATGATGCCCTGGCACGAGCCGTCCTCGCCCATCAGCAAATCGAGCGCGAAATACTCGATGAAGAACTGCGCGTTGTGGCGGAGCGACTGGCCGTAGAGCGTGTGGAGAATGGCGTGGCCGGTGCGGTCGGCCGCGGCGCAGGTGCGCTGCACCGGCGGGCCGTCGCCGAATTCGGTCATGTGGCCACCGAACGGCCGCTGGTAGATCTTGCCCTCGTCGGTGCGCGAGAACGGCACGCCGTAATGCTCGAGCTCGTAGATGGCGGCCGGCGCATTGCGCGCCAGATACTCCATGGCGTCCATGTCGCCCAGCCAGTCCGACCCCTTGACGGTGTCGTACATGTGCCACTGCCAGCTGTCGGGACCCATGTTCTGCAGCGACGCCGCGATGCCGCCCTGTGCCGCGACCGTGTGCGAGCGCGTCGGGAAGACCTTGGTCACGCAGGCGGTGTTGAACCCCTGCTCGGCCATCCCGAGCGTGGCGCGGAGGCCCGAGCCGCCCGCGCCCACAACCACCACGTCGAACTCGTGGTCGATGATCTCATAGGCGGCCATGCGACTAACCCCAGAAGACGATTTTGGCGATGCTGAGCAGCGCGAGCCCGGCGACGATCACCGCAAAGCCGGTATTGGCCGTGCGGGCCAGCCGGTGCGTGTCGCCCTCGTCGATATAGTCCTCGATCACCTCGTGCATGCCGATCCGCATATGGACGCAGACATTGACGATGAGCGCCGCGAGGACGATGGCGACGAACGGGTTGCGCACCACGCCGACCATGTCTGTACGGTCGGCCCCGGCCAGCCGGACCACGAACCAGACGAAAAACAGCGTGAACAGCACGTTGAGCGCCCCGCTCACCCGCTGGATGATGAACTCGCGCGTGCCGGCCTTGCCCGAGCCGTAATGCGTCTTGGGATTTTCGATCGTCGCCTTGTCGATCATCTGAACCACACAAAGATTGCCCAGGCGCCCAGCGTCAGGAGGATCGAGACCGCGAACTGGATGCGCACGATCGTCTCGCGGCTCACCGGATCGAGCCCGTTGATCGAGTCCCAGATGAAGTGTCGGATGCCGCCCAGCATGTGATGGAACAGCGCCCAGGTGGCGAGGAAGAAAACGATCTGCACCAGCCAGAAGCCGAAGATGGCGTTGACCACCCCGAGCGGCCCATCGCCGAGCGCGGCGGCGCCGAGCCACAGAACGATCAGCAGCGTGCCGAAATACATGGCGATGCCGGTGCCGCGCTGGATGATGGAATTGGCCATCGTCAGCGTGAACCGGTAGATCTGCAGGTGCGGAGAAAGAGGCCGTGAACGGGCTGCCATGAGCGTCTCAACGGGGCGC
>JANXSI010000008.1 GCA_025352765.1 Devosia sp.
TCGCGAATGTAGCGCCCGAGTGGTGTCGGTCCACATCGTTGATTTCCTTCGGTTCGTTGCAAAACCGCTGAATCAACGATCCGGGCAGCCGTCAAGCTAACCCGCTGATACCACTCACCATAATTTCGGATCAGACACTCAAGACCGAAATAGCTAGTGCTGGCTTTGTGCCCCCAAACGGAACGCACCCAGTAACAGGCAACTCCGCGTGCCCGGTTCACCTCGTGCGAACTGCGCAAATTTCCAATGTTCTACCCCCGTTTCAGGGCCCGAAACTCAGGGAGCTTCGAGACTTCATCGAAAATTACCTCGCTGGTCGGAAGGAGAGTACGGATCATGACTACTACCGCATCGACAACGGCGAAAAAGTAAAATTCCCGAATGAGCATGAGCCGGAGGCAAAAGGATATGAGTTCAAGAATATCCTCCACAAGGCAGGCATGACCAGAAAGGAATTCAAAGAGGCGCAGAGCCGCACGAAGATCTGGAAGCATCATGTGCCACGCGACCCTGCAAAGCCCGCAGTTTCGTAACCGAGGACTGAAGCCTTGCAAAGAATTCGAATGACTTTTCTCCGACCGCTTTTGTGAAATTTCCGAAGTCTCGAACGCCCCGCGGTTTACAATGGCATTCTGACGGTATGATGCCATCGGGGCAGGCGTTCTAACGCAACAAGTAGTTTCGTGCGGCGAGACCACAAAGGCTTCCAGCACATAAGGCAGAGCAGGCGACCGCGCGACTTGCAGTTGTCGGCCCGCAGCTCAGTTTGGTCCCGCAGCTATATGGGTAGCGGGCCAGCGGGCCAACGCCGCTCAGGTGCTGTAGGGGCAGCCAATTGCAACGCTGGTGCCCTTGCCCTCGCTTGCTCGGACTGTTGCAACCGCAATTGGCGCAGCGCATCGGTATGCATCCGGTGAGGACCGCTATGTGAGCGTGAGGTGGCCCGTTGGTCCCGGCTATTGGGTGCTTTTGCTGCGTGTCTTGGCGGCATTGCGGCGTGCGGCGATGCGGCCGAGAGCGTACTTGATCGGCAGTTCGTCGATGGTGTCGGGGTCATAGTCGTCGAGGTATTCAACGGCCTCGGCGTGATCGGGATCATCCGGGTCGTTTCGGGCTTTGAGCAGATCATAGAAGCCCGGAATGCCGCCGCAGTCTTCCGGCGGCCCTGCCCGCTCGCCACCGATGTTGCGCGGGTAGGCGATCTCGGGATCGCCAGCGCGGACTTCGGTCACGGTGATCCGATGTTCCCAGTAGTCACCGAAGTCGTAGACGTAGTCGATGACGGTCGTTTTCGTCTTGAGTACATCGCGTAAGCGCACCTTGGCCGCGTGCTTGCGTGGTTCGGCGCCCCCGTCCTCGTTCATCGGCAGCCCGTATCGCTGCTCGCCGATGATGAACTCCCACAGGTGATAGTCGAACCAGCCGATGGTTATCTGGATGATGTCGTGCAGGACTTTGAGGGTGATCGAGGTCGGCACCTCGAGCTGGCGCCAGATCAAGGGGTCGGTGTCCTTGAGCTCGATGCGCACCGTGGCGATCTCGTTCACGCTTGCCGATGCGGCGGATGTGTCGCTGGATGTCGCGGTCGGGCTCATGCAGCCAGTCTGGCAGAGGGCGCCGTCCAGTTCCAGGGCAGGAGTTCGGCCAACCCGTGGCTGGGGTGATCGGCGATGCGGGCCAGGACATCGGCGAGCCAGGCCTGCGGATCGACATCGTTGAGCTTGGCGGTGACGATCAGGCTGTACATGAAGGCAGCGCGCTGCCCGCCACGGTCGGAGCCGGCGAACAGCCAGGCCTTGCGGCCGAGGGCAATGCCCCGAAGGGCCCGCTCGGCGGCATTGTTGCTCAGGCACACCCGTCCGTCGTCGAGGAAGCGGGTGAACACCGGCCAGCGCTTGAGCATATAGTTCATGGCTTTGGCCAGATCGTCGTGCCGCGACAATCCAGGGCGGTGCTTGAGCATCAGGGCTTCGAGCTCGGCCACCAAAGGTGCGCTGTGCTCCTGGCGTGCCATGAGGCGGTCTTGCGATGATCGGCCGTTGATGGAGCGCTCAACCGCAAACAGGCGATCCATGCGCTGCACGACCTCGAAGGCAAGCGGCGAGATCGGCGCCGGCGTCTTGCCGTCGGCCTTGCGCCGGGCGCTGGCCTCGAGATCGGCCAGCACGAAGAAGGCGCGTCTGGCATGGCTCCAGCAACCCGCCTCGATGACCGGCGCGGGTTGGCGGCCAGCATCATAGAGCCGGGCATAGCCGCCATAGGCATCGGCCTGCCTGAAGCGTTCGAACGCCGAGCGCGACGCGCAGCAGGCTGCGGCTTTGGCGCTGAAACGCATGTTCGCCGGCGCGAACATTCCTATAATGCAATCTACAAGCCACATCGTGCCTGTCTTGATTGGAGATGCGGCGCGAGCAAAGCGCATAAGCGATATCCTCCTGCAGGAGAGCAGCGACTACGTGCAGCCTATCAACTTTCCAACCGTGCCTCGCGGCGCGGCACGCCTTCGATTTACGCCAGGTCCCGCTCACACCGAAGTCATGATGCAGCGGCTAACAGCTTCTCTCTCTGACATACTACATTTGACAGGTGAAAGTTTGAAGTGACCGCCTGAGAACGCCACCGCGGACGCTCGTACTTGCGGTGGCCGAGGGCACTTGGGCCCCCCGGCTTTTGCACCAGCCGCAGCCGGTGACCGTTATTGGCGAGATGGGCGCTACGTAAGCGAGTTTCTCTTCTAGGTAGACATACAACGCTTTCTGAAGAAGCCGTCATGGGCGCCGCCGCTTTCCGCTTTACTCTTGCCCACAAGCACGCGACAGGCCCTTTGGACCTCCCACGGTATTTCCCCGAGCAAATCGGCGATCGCTGAGGCGCTCCGGAGCTCATGATCAAGTACGTTGCTAACCGCCTCCTCAAGCTGCGGATCGTAAGCGGGCTCGACGTTGTCGTTCTCCCAGCTTACTGGGCCGCACCGGGACCCTGAACCTGGGGTCTACCGTGTCGGCCCGCAGATACTTACGGATGGTATTGCGGGACAATCCCGTGCGTCGCTCAATCTCCCGGATGGGCATCCCTCACGAAAATGCCAGCGCCGGATTACGCTCAATAACGCCATGTCGATCACTCCTGTATCCCCCAACCCAACGGTCAGAGGAACGATCAAAACATGGGTCAAATCTCAGTGAAAACTTATGCCCCTAAAGGGTCAGATCTCAGTGGTAATCAACAGCGAGTTGATCACCACCTCACGGGAGGCGGGATCATGGTGGGTGATCAGCGCCCGGGCGTTATCCAGCAATACTTCTTCAGGAACGCCACCAAAGCAGCGGAACGCCCCCTCCATGCCTTCGAACCAATGCTCCTGTCGCTCGCCCGTGAAAGCGCGGACATGAAGGCGCCGGGAATATCCCAAGGTGGCGACAACGAAGAAAACCTTCTGCGCCGCGTCCCCGATCTCGACCCGCCGTTCGCCAAAGTCGATCTGCAATTGATGGCCAGGCCTGGTCTCGAACCGCACCGTCGCACGGGCTTCGGCCCGCAGTGCCTGACGCAACGGTGCTACCGCACGCTCCACCGTCCGCAGGCTGACCGATATGCCTTTTTCGGCCGCCAGCTCCTGCCGAACCAGATCCGCATTGCCGGCGTGCCGGCGAAAACGCTCCGCAAGCCAGTCATCGAGCCCATCAAGCGACTTGGACCGAGTGACAGGACCCATCGCGTGCCAGCCACCTTCGCGCAGCCAGCGCTTCACCGTGTTCCGTGAACATCCAAGCTCGTGCGCAATCCGCTTGGAACCCCATACCCGTGCCTTCAGCGCCAACATCGTCGACACTTCATCAGGCGTTCGCATCTCGACCCTCCGCCAGACTTCTCTGCCGGGATGATCCTGCGATGTTGCTTGGTCCATGTGACCTCCTTTCTAACGAAAGGGGTCAGTTTTCCATGTCGCCTGACACGCCCCAAGATCATCCGCGGGGCCGATCGGAAAGGGCGTCTTTGACTTTCAGGCAGACGCATTGGTCACCGGTGGTAGCGGCGACCATTTGATCGGTATCTCCTCCCGCCAAATCAATCGATCCGCCGTCAATTCAGCGGGCTGTTTGCCAGCCAGTATTGCCTCGATCTCGGTCGGCGCCATGAACGCCAAGGGCAGCACGTGGCTGACGTAACC
>JANXSI010000399.1 GCA_025352765.1 Devosia sp.
CAAGGTTGGCACCGGCTTCGACGTCGCCACCATGGCCGACCTGCTGTCGCGGCTCGAGCGGCTGCGCGACGGCGGAGTGGCGCTCGACCGTGGGGCGAAGGACGTGATCTGGGTCAAGCCGGTGCTGACCGCCAAGATCCACTATGCAAACCTTACGACCGACGGCTCGCTTCGCCACGCCGTGTTCAAGGGGCTGCGCGAGGCCGAACGGACGGCCACCGCCGCCGCGCCGACCAAACGGCTGGTGACCGACGCCGATCTCGCCACCATCTCGATCACCAACCCGACCCGCCGGCTGTTCGGCAAGTCCGGTCCGACCAAGCTCGAGATCGCCGTCTATTACGCGGCGGTCGGCGACTACATGCTGCCGCATCTGTTCAACCGGCCGGTGTCGCTGGTCCGCTGTCCGACCGGCAAGCCCGCCGACTGCTTCTTCCAGCGCCACGCCTTCAAGGGCATGCCGCCCTCGGTCGAAGTGTTCGAGACGCAGAATTCCGACGAGGACGACCGCACCTATCTCACGCTCGAGGACGCGCGCGGATACTTGGCGCTGGCGCAGTTCGGCGTGGTTGAGTTCCACACCTGGGGCACCCACCGCAGCCATCTCGAAAAGCCCGACCGTATCGTCTTCGACCTCGATCCGGGCGAAGGCATCGGCTGGCGCGAAGTGGTGGAGGCGGCCGTGCATGTCGGCAACGAACTGAAGCAGTTGGGGCTGGTTCCGTTCGTCAAGACCACCGGGGGCAAGGGCATTCACGTCAATGTGCCGCTGAAGCCGAAGCTGAGCTGGAGGCAGATCCATGCGGCGACCGGGATGATTGCCGCCAATATCGCCAAGACCGCGCCCGATACGTTCACGACGACGATGGGCGCAAGCAACCGCAAACGGCGCATCTTCATCGACTTCCACCGCAATGCCCGGAGCGCCACGGCGGCGGCGCCTTATACGCTGCGGGCCCGGCCGCATCTGCCGGCGTCGACCCCGCTCGACTGGGCCGACCTTGAATCCATCGACGCCCCGGAGGATTTGAACTATTCTTCGCTGCCCGGACTGTTAACCATTTCTGGCGATCCCTGGTCGGATATTAATAAATCCGCGCGGGAATTGCCGGCATCTTTGCGGGTCGGGAAATAGTGCACGCGTGAGGAGTGGACCATGGCGCCCAGAGCCAGCTGGAAGGGTTATCTGAAACTGAGCCTCGTGAGCTGCCCGGTGCGATTGTACCCGGCGACCAGCGCCAGCGAGCGCATCACCTTCAACCAGCTCCACAAAGAGACCCACAACCGGATCAACATGAAGCCGGTGGACCCCGAACTGGGCCTCGTCGAACGCTCGGACCTCGTCAAGGGCTACGAGTACGAGGACAAGCAGTACATCATCATCGAGGACAGCGACCTCGAGGCGGTGCGCATCGAATCCAACCACACCATGAACATCGAAGCCTTCGTCGACGAGGGCGAGGTCGACGTCATCTACCAGGACACGCCCTACTACCTCGCGCCCGATGGCGCGATGGCAGAGGAGACCTTCGGCGTCATCCGCGAGGCGATGCGCAAGACCGGCAAGGTCGCGATCGCCCGGCTGGTGATGACCAGCCGCGAGCGCGTCATCACCATCGGCGCCCGCGACAACGGCATGTTCGTCACCACGCTGCGCAACCCGAGCGAAGTGCGCTCGACCGCCGAATATTTCGACGGCATCCCGGTCGGCAAGCCGGACGCCGAGATGCTCGAACTGGCCGAAAAGCTGATCGAGCAGAAGGTGACGAAATTCGACCCGAAGGCGTATGAGGATCGCTACGAGACGGCGCTGATGGAAATGATCCGCGAAAAGCTCAAGGGCCACAAGCCGATCATCGCGGCGGCGCCCGAGCGCGGCAACGTCATCAATCTGATGGATGCGCTGAAGGCGAGCCTTGGGCAGGCCAAGCCACCGGCGCAGAGCAAGTCCAAGACTGCACCGGCCGAAAAGAAGCCCGCCGTCGCAAAACCCTCGCTAAAGGCCGCGGTTGCGGCATCGAAGGCCGCCGCCAAGCCCGCGGCCAAGAAGAAGGCGTGATCGGCTAGATGGCACAGGGCGGTGTGACACTCGGCATTGTGGGGGCGCTGCGCGCCTTCCCGCAGCGCCTTGCCGCCCGCGCCGTGACCACCCGCGGCGGCCGCCTTCGCCGCGGCATCACAAGGCAGACGCAGCGCGTCGTGTTCGGCCGGAAGCTCCTCGACAAGCAGAGCGACGCCGAGATCGAGGTGCGCATCGAAACTCTGCGCGACGCCGGCATCAAGCTCATCAGCGAGAACGGCTTCCTACGCTGGCTGCACCTGCTCGATGCGCCCGAACAATCGTCGATGACGCGGGCATCGCTGCTCGAGCAGTCGAAACTGAGTGCGCACGTCTTCGACAATCTGGCCCTGTTCGACGCCTTCGAGCACGATGCCGAACCGTTCTCGTTCCGCGATTTGATCCTCGCGAAAAAATATGCCGGGCTGATCGCCGGCGGTGCCAGCTGGGGCGCGGTGGCGCGCTCGGTGCATCGCTCGGGGCCGGTGGCATCGCTCACCGCGCTGTCGCTGCACCCGGGGAGCAGCAAGTCGATCTATGCCGCCGATGCCTCGAGCCGCAGCGAACTCGACGGTCAGCGGCTCCTGGCGCTCGAGCCCGCCGAGGACGACAGCGAGGAGTATTTTGCCCTCGCCGAGGCCGCCGAGGGCTCAGGCCTCTTCGCCGAAGCCACGGTGCTTTATGCGCGCTGCCTCGCGCTCGACCCGACCGACTCGGTCGCCGCCTTCAACCGCGCCAATTGCTTCCGCGCGCTCGGTGAAGCCGATGAAGCGGCCAGCGCCTATGCGCTTGCCATCAAGATCGACCCGGCCTTCGTCGAGGCGTGGTTCAACTATGCGGCGCTGCTCCGCGACGAAGGCAAGACCGGCGCCGCCCGCACCCATCTGCAGCGCGCGATCGCCATCGACGCCAAATACGCCGACGCCATCTACAACCTCGCGAGCCTTGAGTTCGACGCCGGCAATCTGCCCGCGGCGCGCGAGATGTGGAGCCGCTATCTCGAGCTCGATGAGCAATCGGAATGGGCCAAGACCGCGACACGCGGCATCGCCTTCATCGACCTCAAGCTCAACGCCGTGAAGACGGCCGGCTGAGATGGCCACCGAGTTCCTCTTCGACGGTCCCGAGGACGCCCGCGTCACCGTGCTGCTTGCGCACGGCGCCGGTGCGCCGATGGATTCGGCCTCGATGACTGCGGTGGCCAAGGCGCTGGCGGCAGCCGATTTCCGCGTCGCCCGCTTCGAGTTCGCCTATATGGCGAGCCGCCGCACGGCCGCCGGCAAGAAGCCGCCGCCCAAGGCCGAAACCGTGATGTCCGAGTATATCGCGGCGGTCGACGATCTCGGCCCGACGGCCGGGCCGCTGATCATCGGCGGTAAGTCGATGGGCGGCCGCGTCGCCTCGATGGTGGCCGATGCGCTGTTCGACGCCGGCCGCATCGCCGGGCTGCTCTGCCTCGGCTATCCGTTCCATCCGCCGGGCCGACCGGAGCAGTTGCGAACCAAGCACCTCATCGGCCTCAAGACCCCGACGCTGATCTGCCAGGGGACGCGCGACGAGTTCGGCACCCGCTACGAGGTCGGCGAGTACGGCCTCTCGGACGAGATCGAAGTGTTCTGGCTCGAAGACGGCGACCATGACCTGAAGCCGCGCAAATCGGTCTCGGGGTTTACCACGGCGCAGCACCTCAAGTCTGTCGTCGACGGCTTTACCGCATGGGTCGGACGCGTCGCGCCGTGAGGCATCGGATGTCCACTCACGCCGGCTGTTGCACTCTTCATCCACTCTGTCTTTCCCGCGAAGGCGGGAATCCAGGGATCAATCGCACACTGGTGGTCGCGGCCTCTGGATTCCCGCTTTCGCGGGAATGACGTC
>JANXSI010000437.1 GCA_025352765.1 Devosia sp.
GCCGGGCGAAACCAGTCCGCTCTCGGGCAAGGTGGTGGTCGAATCGATCGCCCGCGCCGTCGCCGAGACGCTGGCAGGCGCTACGCGCGCTGTGGTCACGGCCCCCATTCACAAGGCAGCGCTCTACACCGCCGGTTTCAAATATCCCGGCCACACCGAGTTCATCGCGGCGCTCTGCGCCAATGGCGGCCCGGTGCCGCTGCCGGTGATGATGCTGGCGCACGAGGCGCTGCGCGTCGTGCCGCTGACTATCCATGTTCCCTTGCGCGACGTGCCCGGCCTCGTGACGGCCAAGCTCATTCGCGACACCGTGCTGGTGGTCGAACATGATCTCCGCACCCGATTCGGCATTGCCGAGCCGAAACTGGCGATCGCCGGCCTCAACCCGCATGCCGGAGAAAACGGCGCCATCGGCACCGAGGAGCGCGACATCATCATCCCCGCCGTGCTCGATCTCCAGCACAACGGCACGCGGATCGACGGCCCGTTCTCGGCCGACACGATGTTCTACCCTCCGACCTGGCGGAGCTACGACGCGGTGATCGCCATGTACCACGACCAGGCGCTGATCCCGATCAAGACCCTCGCATTCGACGAGGGCGTCAACGTCACGCTGGGGCTGCCGATCGTCCGCACCTCGCCCGACCACGGCACCGCCTTCGGCCTCGCCGGCACCGGCAAGGCCTCCGTCAGCAGCATGCTGGCCGCCATCCGGTTCGCCGACCGGCTGACTGCGGCCTGATCACTGCGGCTGCTTGCTCAGCCAGTCCTTCATGTCGGCGATCTCTTTTTCCTGCGCCGCGATCACTGCCTCGGCCAGTTTCCTCGCCCACGGGTCGTCGCCATGCGCGAGTTCGGCCTTGGCCATCGCGATGGCGCCCTGGTGATGGGGGATCATCGAGCAGACAAAGGCCACGTCGATGTCGGCGGCAGTGCCGCCCGCCATCATGTCGGCATTCATTGCGCCCATCCCCGCCATCAGCTCGGCGTGGGCAGCATCGGGGGCGGCCGGGGCCATCGACGCGTCGCCCATCGCCATGCCACCCATCGGATCATCCTTGAGGCAGATAGCCGGCAGGTCGGCGGCAAGCGCCGGTGCACCAGCCAGCAGCACGAGCGCGCACACGGCGAGGGTCAGTCTGGTCATTGGAATCTCCTTCGGTTTCCCGCGGTGTAATCCTTCCTATCATGGTAAGGTCAAGCGCTTTCCTGTCGACGGCGGCGGCGGCGGGGGCTAAGCGATCGGGATGCAGATCGACGACCTTCCTCCGCTCCGCGACGTCATCGCCCGCCACGGCCTCTCGGCCAAAAAGCAGCTCGGGCAGAATTTCCTGCTCGATCTCAACCTCACCGCGCGCATCGCCCGCGTCGGGGGCGCGCTCGAGAGCGTCACGGTCATTGAGGTCGGTCCCGGCCCCGGCGGCCTCACCCGCGCGCTGCTTGCCGAAGGCGCCAAGCGGGTGATCGCCATCGAGCGCGACGACCGCGCCCTCCCGGCCCTCGCCGAGATCGCCGCCGCCTACCCCGGACGGCTCAGTGTGGTCGCCGCCGATGCGCTCGAGATCGACTATGAGGCGCTGGCGGATGGGCCGACGCGGATCGTCGCAAACCTCCCCTACAACATCGCGACGCCTCTGCTCACCGGCTGGTTGACCACCGATCCGTGGCCGCCCTTCTTCGACAGCCTGACCCTGATGTTCCAGCGCGAAGTCGCCGAGCGCATTGTCGCCAAACCGTCCGACGAGGCCTATGGCCGGCTGGGTGTACTCTGCGGCTGGCGCACCGAGGCAAGGATCGCCTTCAATGTCGGCCGTGAGAATTTTACCCCGCCGCCCAACGTCACCTCATCGGTCGTTCACCTCGTGCCCAAGGCGGTCGATCCGGCAGTCGCGGTGCGCAAGCTCGAGGCGGTGACCCGGGCCGCCTTCGGCCAGCGCCGCAAGATGGTCCGCCAGAGCCTGAAGGCCACGGGTGTCCCCGTCGAGTCCCTCCTCGCTGCCGCGGGCCTCCGCGGCGACGAGCGCGCCGAGGTGCTGCCGGTCGAGGCATTTCTCGCGATGGCCAAGGTGCTGTAGGGCGAGGGCCCGCCTAGATCGAGTCGATCTGGTCCTGCAGGTCCTTGACGAAGCCATCAAGGTCGCGAAGCCGGTCGCGGCGCAGCCGGGCGGCAGCCAGGATCGTCCGCACCTTCTGGGTCGAGGCTTCAAGGTCGTCATTGACCAGAACGTAGTCGTACTCGCGGAAATGCCCCATCTCGAGTTTAGCGTTCCGCAGCCGCTTTTCGATCGTGCCGGCGGAATCCTGGGCGCGCCGTTCGAGCCGCGACTTCAGTTCCTTGATCGAGGGCGGCAGAATGAACACGGTCACCATGTCCGCCCGGCATTTCTCATACAACTGCAGGGTACCCTGGAAGTCGATGTCAAACAGGATGTCGTTTCCTGATGCCAGTTGCTCTTCGACATGGGCGCGCGGCGTGCCGTAGAAATTGTCGTGGACCTTGGCCCATTCCAACAATTCACCGTTGGCGCGCATCACCTCGAACTCGTCGACCGTCCGGAAATAGTAGTGCTTGCCGTCGATCTCGTCGGTGCGCTTGGCGCGGGTCGTTACCGACACCGAGAGGTCGATCTTGCGGTCGTCCCCGAACAGCGCCCGAGTAATGGACGACTTGCCGGCACCTGACGGCGAGGCCAGAACGAGCATGACCCCACGGCGAGGAAATTCGGTCATCACCTACTCCAGGTTCTGAACCTGCTCGCGGAACTGGTCGATCACGGCTTTCAGGTCGAGCCCGATCGCCGTCAGTTCCACGGCGTTGGATTTGGAGCAAAGCGTATTCGCCTCGCGGTTAAATTCCTGTGACAGGAAGTCGAGCTTGCGCCCGACCGGCCCGCCTTCGGCCAGCAGTTTCCGCGCCGAGGCGACGTGGGCCGTCAGCCGGTCGAGTTCTTCGCGGATATCGGCCTTGGTCGCGAGCAGCAGCGCCTCCTGCGTCAGCCGCTCTTCGGAAAAGCCGGTGCTCGAGGCCATCAGGTCGGCGATCTGCTCGCGCAGCCGGCTCAGGATTGCATCACGGCCCCGGCCGGGATGCGCCGCCGCAAGGTCACGCAGCCGGGCGATCTCGTCGACCTGGCGCGAGAGGATGTCCTCGATGTGCGCACCCTCGGCGCCGCGCGCCGTGCGCAGTTCGCCGAGGCAGCGGTCGACGGCGTCGTAGATCGCCGCCTGCAGCTTTTCCTCGGTCTCGGGGCCGAGCGGGGCGTCGTGCTGCTCGAGCACGCCCTTAAGGCCGAGGATGCCGTCGGGCGTCGGGCGCGGTGAATTGGTGAGCGCGGCGATCTCGGCGATGGCCGACATCACGGCCTCGAGCGCCTGCTTGTTGACGACCACCCGGCCGCCCTCGCCTTCGCGATCAACTGTGAGATTGACCGAGATCGAGCCGCGGGTCAGGGCCTTGCCGATGCGGCGCCGGACTTCGGCCTCGAGCGCATCATAGCCCGGCGTCATGCGCATGCGGATATCAAGGCCCCGGGCGTTGACCGACTTGATCTCGATGGCAAAGGAAATGCCCGGAATGCTCCCGGCGGCGCGGGAGTAGCCGGTCATGCTCTGGAGCGATTGTGTCATGACCGGCCGATACACCCTTTATTGCGTCGAGTCTCCGGCCTGCGAGGCCTGCTCCTGTTCGAGCGCCTGTTTTGCGTCCTCGGCTTCGCTTGCCGACACGGCCTGGCGGTAGAGCGTGACGTTCTTCTTGTGCTCGGCATAGGTCGAGGCGAACAGGTGCCCGTCGGCTGGGTCGGCGGTCTTGGCGACGAAGTAGAGGTAGCTGGTCTTGGCCGGATGCGCGACCGCCTGCAGCGCGTCGAGCCCCGGATTGGCGATCGGTCCGGGCGGCAAGCCGGGGATGATGTAGGTGTTGTAGGGCGTCTTCGACTTGAGGTCGGCAGTGGTCAGCGCCCGCTCGAGCTTGCCCTTGCCGAGCGTCAGCCCATACATCACCGCCGGGTCGGTCTGCAGCTTCATCTTCTTGCGCAGCCGGTTGAGGAACACCGAGGCAACCTCCGGGCGCTCGGTTTCGAGCCCGGTTTCCTTTTCGACCAGCGAAGCGAGCGTCAGCAATTGCTGCGGCGTGCTCACCACGTCGTCGATCGCCGGGTCGTGCTTGGCCCAGACGTCCGCCAGTTC
>JANXSI010000439.1 GCA_025352765.1 Devosia sp.
AATATGCGCGTTACCGCGCGCTCTACCCAGCCATCGAGGAGGCTCGTTCGTGACCGATTTCTTCAAGGGCATTGCGCCCGTCAAGTTCGAAGGGCCGAACTCGGCCAATCCGCTCGCCTATCACCACTACAACAAGGACGAGCTCGTCCAGGGCAAGCGGATGGAGGACATCATCCGCCCCGCCGTCGCCTATTGGCACACCTTTGCCTGGGAAGGCGGCGACCCATTCGGCGGACGCAGCTTCGCCCGCCCCTGGTATGCCGGCACGCCGATGGACGGCGCCAAGCTCAAGGCCGAGATCGCCTTCGAGTTCTTCGACCTGCTTGACATCCCGTTCTTCTGCTTCCATGACGCGGACGTGGCGCCCGAGGGTGCAACCCTCGCCGAGAGCAACAAGAACCTCCGCACCATCACCGACATCTTCGCCAAGAAGATGCAGACCAGCCGCACCAAGCTCCTGTGGGGCACGGCCAACATGTTCTCGAACCGCCGCTACATGGCGGGCGCCTCGACCAATCCCGATCCGGACGTGTTCGCCTATGCGGCCGGCCAGGTGAAGACGATGCTCGAGATCACCCATGAACTGGGCGGCTCGAACTATGTGCTGTGGGGCGGCCGCGAGGGCTACGAGACGCTGCTCAACACGCGCATGAAGGACGAGCTCGACCATATGGGCCGGTTCCTCAACCTGGTGGTCGAGCACGCCAAGAAGATCGGCTTCAAGGGCACGATCCTGATCGAGCCCAAGCCGCAGGAGCCTTCGAAGCACCAGTACGACTACGACGTCGCGACGGTCTACGGCTTCCTCAAGACCTATGGCCTCGAAAAAGAAGTGAAGCTCAACATCGAAGTCGGCCACGCCTTCCTCGCCGGCCATTCCTTCGAGCACGAGCTGCACCTTGCCCGCTCGCTCGGCATCCTCGGCTCGGTCGACGCCAACCGCAACGACCTCCAGAGCGGCTGGGACACCGACCAGTTCCCCAACAATGTCGGCGAAATGACGCTGGCCTTCTACGAGATCCTCAAGAACGGCGGGCTCGGCAATGGCGGCTTCAACTTCGACGCCAAGGTGCGCCGGCAGTCGATCGATCCGGCCGATCTCTTCCACGGCCATATCGGCGGGCTCGACGTGCTCGCCCGCGGCCTCAAGGCCGCGGCGGCACTGATCGACGACGGCACCTACGACAAGACCGTGGACGCCCGCTATGCCGGCTGGAAGACCCCGGCGGCGCAGAAGATGCTGACCTCCGAAAGCCTCGCCGACATTGCGGCGCGGGTCGAAAAGGAGAACATCAATCCACAGCCGAAGTCCGGCCAGCAGGAATATCTCGAGAACCTGATCAACCGCTTCGTGTGAGGCGAACGCCGGACTTGCAGTCGGGTCACCTCCCCCCTTGCGGGGGAGGGACAGGGTGGGGGGTGGGAGAGCCCGGTCCCCATCAGTGCTGTACCGGGCGCCTCGACCCCCACCCTTGATCCCTCCCCGCAAGGGGGAGGGTGTCGACTGAGAGACCGCTGCACGATGACCACCCTGCGCAACCCGATCCTGCCCGGCTTCAACCCGGACCCCTCGATCCTCCGTGTCGGCGACGACTATTATATCGCGACCTCCACCTTCGAGTGGTACCCCGGGGTGCAGATCCATCACAGCCGGGATCTCGCCAACTGGGAGCTGGTGACCCGGCCGCTGACCCGCAAGGCGCAGCTCGACATGCGCGGCGATCCGGATTCATGCGGCGTCTGGGCACCGTGCCTCAGCCATGATGGAACGCAGTTCTGGCTGGTCTATACCGACGTCAAGCGCAAGGACGGCTCGTTCAAGGACGTGCACAACTACATCGTCACGGCGCCAACGATCGAGGGGCCGTGGTCGGACCCGGTCTACGTCAATTCGTCGGGGTTCGACCCGTCGCTGTTCCACGACGACGATGGCCGCAAATGGTTCGTCAACATGTTGTGGGACCATCGCGTCCGGCCGCTGCTGTTTGCGGGCATTGCGCTGCAGGAATACGACCCGGTGGCCCACTCGCTCGTCGGCCCGCGCAAGAACATCTTCAAGGGCACCGACCTCAAGCTGGTCGAGGGTCCGCACCTCTACAAGAAGAATGGCTGGTACTATCTGATGACCGCCGAGGGCGGCACCGGCTACGAGCACGCCGTGACCTTTGCGCGGTCGCGCTCGATCGACGGGCCGTATGAGCTGCATCCGCTCAAGTATCTGGTCACGGCCAAGGACACGCCGCTCAATCCGCTGCAGCGCGTCGGGCACGGCGACATGGTCGATACGCCGGATGGACGATCGTATCTGGTGCATCTCACTGGACGGCCGACGACGCAGAAGCGGCGCTGCGTGCTCGGGCGTGAAACGGCGATTCAGGAACTCGAATGGCGCGATGACTGGCCGTGGCTCAAGGCCGGCGGCAATGTCGCGCAGCTCCAGGTCGACGTGCCGGGAACGCGCGACGACGCCCGTTACTGGGCCGAGCAGCGCTACGACTTCGCCCAGGGCCTGCACAAGGATTTCCAGTGGCTGAGGACGCCCGAGACCGAACGGATCTTTGCGACTGAAGGCAAAACCTTGCAGCTGTTCGGCCGCGAGTCGATCGGTAGCTGGTTCGAACAGGCGCTGGTGGCGCGGCGGCAGACGCATTTCTCGTTCGATGCGGAGGTCAGCCTCGACTACGCGCCGACCGACGAGCGGCAGTTCGCGGGCCTCACTGGCTACTACTCGCGCTACAATGTCCACTATCTGACGGTCACGGCGCATGCGGACGGCAAGCGCGAACTGCTGATCATGTCGTCGGAGATATCGTGGCCCGATGGGAAGCTGACCTTTCCGGCAGCCCCGGTGGCGCTGCCGCAAACCGGGACCGTGCGGCTCAGAATGGAGGTGCGGGGCCCGTCGCTGCAGTTCTTCTATGCGCTGGGTAGCGGCGCCTGGACGGCGGTCGGCCCGGTGCTCGATGCCTCGATCCTTTCGGACGAGTGCGGTGGGCACGCCGAGCACGGCAGCTTTACCGGCGCCTTCGTCGGCATGGCGGCATCCGATCTCAACGGCACCGCGCTGCCGGCGGCGTTCACCGAGTTCATCTATCGCCCCGTGCGCCACGAGAGCGACCGGTACTGAGCCTGCAGGCTCCTCCGGTCAGGGGGCTGCTGCGGCCTTGGCAAAAAAGATCTGGACCTTGACGCCCGTGTCGGGCGACGAGTCGACATCGAACGTCGCGCCGGCGTTCTGGCGGAGCGACTGGACGATGAGGGCGCTGAGCTTGCCGGCCTGAGGCCAGGACGTGCCGGCGGGCAGACCGACGCCATCATCCGAAACGGTCACGCGACAACCCGTCTCGTCCACCAGACTCCTCAGTGTGATGGTGCCCCCGGCCCGTCCCGCGAAGGCGTATTTGAGTGCATTGGTCAGCAGTTCGTTGACGATCAATCCGGTCGGCATTGCCACGTCGAGGGCGACCGGCCAGGTGTCGACCTGCAGGTCGAGATGAATGCCCTCCACCGCGTGGGCGGTCATGACGGCGGCGGCGATCTGCCCGACATAGACGCCCAGATCGACGCTGTCGGGCTGATTTTCGTTGGCGAGCGTGCGGTAAAGCAGTGCGAGGGATTCGACCCGCCCGGCCAGTTTGCTGAAGCCATCCGCCATCCCGCCGCCAGGCTGATTCTTCGCCTCGAGCCGGATGAGCGCGGTGATCATCTGGAGATTGTTCTTCACGCGATGCTGCAGCTCGCGCAGCTGCACGTCCTTTTCCTGGACGAGAGCAGAGACCGTGGCCTCCTCCGTCCCCCCGGTATTGGTCTGCGCCAAGGCAACGAGCCGAAACAGGGCAACGCCGCTCTCGTTCTCGATGATGCTCGACCAGGCGTCGACCGCAACTTCCGCGCCTTGCGTGCCGACCATGAAGCGGCCCAGATGGTCCTGGCCCGAGAGCAGGGCCGAGGTCAGATCGCGGCCGTCGTCAACGGCGGCGGCCTTGATCGGCAGCGCGTTCCAGGCCCGACCCTGGACATTTGCCGCCGAGGTACCGGTCAGCCGTTCGAATTCGAGATTGGCATAGGTGAGCCGCTCGGACGGATGCAATTCCGAGACAGCAACCGCGAAGGGCGCGTGATCGAGAAACTGCTTGAAGCGTTCGCTGCCGAGCGCATTGGCCAGATCTGGAGTTTCCAGGAGAGCTTCGACCTGCTCTGGCCCATCATGGTCGCTGGTCATATCGAAAGTGCTCCTATCGGGGACGCCGGGTGTCGGATCGCGGGGGGCGTCACGGCAAGCGGTACAGGCAGCGCCAATCGAGACGTGTCGAGGGTAGCAGTCCCGGCGAATGAACGTTAGGGAATTCGCCGCCACGCCTTCGCCGGACGGACTCATGCCGTTCCGTGGCTTGCCAGGCGGCCGGAGATCGCGGTCGACACCCGGAGCAAGTGGTGAGACTTCGGTTGATCGGTCGCGGCAAACCCCCTAGTCTCGCCGCCTTTCCGAGTACCATTTCGAGTCATGGACCAGGCGCCGTTCGATCCCGTCGAGACTGCCGAGCCGAGCCTTGTCGCACCGGCCGTCATCACGCCGATGATGAGCCAGTTTCTCGAGATCAAGTCGGTCAATCCGGGCTATCTGCTGTTCTACCGGATGGGCGATTTCTACGAGATGTTCTTTGAGGACGCCGAGATCGCCTCGGCGGCGCTCGGGATCGTCCTTACCAAGCGCGGCAAGCACCAGGGCCAGGACATCCCGATGTGCGGCGTGCCGATCCACGCGGCGCAGGATTACCTCAAGAAGCTGATCTCGCTGGGCCACCGCGTCGCCATCTGCGAGCAGGTTGAGGATCCGGCCGAAGCCAAGAAGCGCGGCGGCAAGTCGCCGGTGAAGCGCGACGTGGTGCGGCTTGTGACCCGCGGTACCCTGACCGAAGACGACCTGCTGCCGGCCCGCGCCAGCAATTATCTCGCAGCGCTGGCGATGCTGCGCCATGGCGACGCCGATTTCGCGCTGGCCTTCGCGGACGTTTCGACGGGCGAACTCACCGTGCTGCCGCTCCTGGCCTCGGCGCTCTCCGACGAGCTGGCGCGCATCGCCCCGGCGGAACTGCTGTTTGCCGAGGCCACCAAAGCGGCGCTCACGGAGTTGCGGATCGGCCTGCCGGAGACGGCGCAGGTGTTGCTCCCCGCCGAAGCCTTCGATTCGAGCCTTGCGGCGCAGACGATCGGCGCGGTGTTCGATGTCGCGAGCGTCGACCCCACCTTGTTCTCGCGGGTCGAACGCGCGGCGCTCGGGGCGCTCCTGGGCTATATCCGGGAGAGCCAGAAGGGCGTGGCGGTGGCGCTGCGGCCGCCAGCGGCCGAGCGGCCGCAGGGCTCCATGGCAATCGACGCGGCGACGCGCAATTCGCTGGAACTGCTCGAAACGCAGCGCGGCACCGCCAAGGGCTCGCTGCTCCACGAGATCGACGCCTGCGTGACGCCGGCCGGATCGCGCCTTTTGGCGCGGCGGCTGAGCGCGCCGCTCGCCGATCCGGCGCCGATCAATGCCCGGCTCGACGCCGTCGAGACGCTGCTCGGCGACTCGATGCTCGCAACGAAACTGCGGCAGACGCTGAAGGGCGTGCCCGACCTCACCCGGGCGCTGACCCGGCTGGCGCTCGACCGCGGCGGGCCGCGCGACCTCACTGCCGTCGCCCGCGCCGTCGGTGCTGCCTCGGAGCTTGCGGCGGCGCTCAAAGGCCTTGCCGCGCCGCCGGCCGATCTTGTCCGCATCACGCAGACGCTCGGCACGGCGCCGCTCGGGCTCGCGGCGGAGCTGACACGCGCCCTCGACCCCGAGCCGCCGCTGATGAGCCGCGACGGCGGCTTTGTGCAAAAAGGCTATGACGCGGCGCTCGATGCCGAACGGGCGCTTGCCACCGAAACCCGCGGCGTCGTTGCGGCGCTGCAGACCCGGCTGATAGCCGAAACCGACGTCAAATCGCTGAAGATCCGGCACAACGGCCAGCTCGGCTATTTCGTCGAGGTGCCGGCGGCCCAGGGCATGCGGCTCGTCGAGGAGCCGCTCAAATCGGTGTTCATCCATCGCCAGACGATGTCGAACGCCATGCGGTTCACCACGGCGGAACTGGCCGAACTCGAGGGCCGGATCGCCCGGGCGCACGAAAAGGGCCTCGAGATCGAGACCGCGATCTTTGCCCGGCTGGTTAAGGCGACGCTGACGGAGATGGACCGGCTGCGCGAGCTGGCCGACGCGCTGGCCGAACTCGACGTCACCGCCGGCCTCGCCTTTCTCGCCGCCACCCGCCGCTTCTGCCGGCCGCAGATCGACGATTCGCTCGATTTTTCCATCACCGCGGGCCGCCATCCGGTGGTCGAGAGCAACGTCACGGTCGAAGGCCAGTCGTTCATCGCCAACGACACCGAGCTCAGTGGCGGCGCGCTGTGGCTGGTGACCGGGCCCAATATGGGCGGCAAATCCACGTTCCTCAGGCAAAACGCGCTGATTGCGATTCTGGCGCAGACCGGCTCGTTCGTGCCGGCCGAGGCGGCGCGGATCGGCGTCATCGACCGGGTGTTTTCACGCGTCGGGGCGAGCGACGATATCGCCCATGGGCGCTCGACCTTCATGGTCGAAATGGTCGAAACCGCCGCCATCCTCAACCGGGCGACGCAGAAATCGCTGGTGATCCTCGACGAAATCGGCCGCGGCACGGCGACCTTCGACGGGCTCTCGATCGCCTGGGCGGCGGTCGAGGCACTGCATAACGAAGCCGGCTGCCGGGCGCTGTTTGCCACGCATTTCCACGAAATGACCGCGCTGGCGACAACGCTCAAGCGGGTCAAGAACGTCACCATGGCGGTGCGTGAGTGGGAAAACGAGGTGGTGTTCCTGCACGAAGTGGTGCCCGGCGCCGCCGATCGCTCCTACGGCATCCAGGTGGCGCGGCTCGCCGGCCTGCCCGAAAGCGTGCTGGCGCGGGCCAAACAGGTGCTCAGCGTCCTCGAACAGCGCTCTTCCGGCCATTCGGCGCCCATGCTAGACGATTTGCCGCTGTTCGCGGCAGCGACAACGCCGCGAAAGCCTGAAATTAATCCTTTGATGGACATGCTCGATCAGGTGCGCCCCGACGAACTCTCTCCCCGCGAGGCGCTCGAGCTGATCTACGAGCTGAAGAAGACACGCGATGCTGGTCGCCGACGCTGACCTTCGCCCCAAAAAGGCGCAGTTCCACCTGAAATCCGCCGAAGCGATCCTCGACGAGGTTGCGATCGCAATCGGGCAGGATTCCCCCAAATCCGCCGGCGCGCGGGCGCAGGTGCTTTCCGTAATGCGCAAGGCGCTCGGCGAAGCCCGCAAATCGGCCGAAGCCGAATTGATGGCGCATGGCCGCGGCACCCGCTGCGCGCAAAATCTGAGCGCGGCCGAAGACGAGATCATCCGCGCCATCCACATGTTCGCGACACGGCACGTCTACCCGGTCGACAATCCATCGGGCGCCGAGGCGATCGCGCTCGCCGCCGTCGGTGGCTATGGCCGAGGCACGCTGGCGCCGGGCTCCGACATCGATCTGCTGTTCATCCTCCCCTACAAACAGACGCCCTGGGGCGAGCAGGTCACCGAATACATCCTCTACATGCTGTGGGATCTCGGCCAGAAGGTCGGCCATGCCGTCCGTTCGGTGGACGAATGCATCCGCATGGCGCGGGCCGACATGACGGTGCGCACGGCCGAACTCGAGGCGCGCTACCTCACCGGCGATCGGCAGCTGTTTTCAAGTCTCGTGCGGCGGTTCGAGAGCGAGATCATGCCCAAGACGGGCCCTGAATTCATCGCCGCGAAAATGGCCGAGCGCGAAGAGCGGCACCGGCAGATGGGCAACACCCGCTATGTGGTCGAGCCCAACATCAAGGACGGCAAGGGCGGTCTCCGCGACCTCCACACGCTGTTCTGGATTGGAAAGTACTTCTACCAAGTCAAGACCAGCGCCGAACTCGTCGACAAGGGCGTGCTCGGCCAGGACGAATACCGGCTGTTCCAGCGCGCCGAGGACTTCCTCTGGGCGGTGCGCTGTAACCTCCACTTCCTCACCGGCCGCGCCGACGAGAAGCTGACCTTCGATGTGCAGCCGGAACTGGCGCGGCGGCTGCGCTTTGCCGATCGGCCTGGCATGCTCGGGGTCGAGCGGATGATGAAGCGCTACTTCCTCGTCGCCAAGGATGTCGGCGATTTGACGCGTATCTTCTGCACCAGCCTCGAATTCGACCACGCCAAGCC
>JANXSI010000443.1 GCA_025352765.1 Devosia sp.
CTTGCTGCCGAGACTGTCAGCGAGCACGACAAGATCGAGCTTCCCGAGATCAGGCCGTTCGTCGAGCGCCATCGGCGCCTGGCGGTTCGTTGCCCGTCGTGCGGCGCCCTTGTCCCTGCGGCCATGCCCGACGAGGCAAAGGGGACGCCGTTCGGGCCGCGGCTGCATGCAGTGGCGACCTATCTCAAAACCTTCCAGGCCCTGTCCTACGAGCGGCTACAGGGCGCGTTCTCGGATCTGTTCGGCCTCTGCATCGTAACCGGCCGGTTTAGGCCACAGGCACTGGAGGGAGGTTTCCGTTGTGGCTGTGCTCGCGGATGAGGTCCTGAAGGGTGTCGATGCCGTCGTCGGAGAAGGCCATGATGGCGTCGCCATCGTGGCCATAGACCCAGATCAATCCGTCTTCCATATCCATGTCGGCGGCAATGTCGGCGAGCCAGTCCTGGTCAACGCCGAGTTGTCGTGCGACGAGCGGCAAGGTGCTGACGGCACGAACCTTGTTTCGCTGACTGGTCATGCGGCGATGATCTTTTGCTGGGGAGCCCAGTTCCAGGGCAGCAACTGATCGAGTTGATTGATCATGTGGTCGTTGATGCGCGCCAGGACATCGGCCAGGTAGGCTTTCGGGTTGAGCCGATGCAGTTTTGCAGTTTCAATAAGTGTGAGGGCATCCGCCAGCCGTTCGCCACCGGCGTCCGAACCGGCGAAGAGGAAGTTCTTGCGTCCAATGGCGACGGGACGCATGGCCCTTTCGGCTGGATTGTTGTCGATGCCGACACGGCCATCCTCGAGGAACAGCGTGAAGCTGTCCCAGCGGTTGAGGCCATAGCGGATGGCCTTTGCCAGGTCACTCTTGCCCGAGAGCTGACCGAGGCGGTGTTCGGCCCAGACCTTGAAGGCGTCCACCAACGGTCTGGTCCTGTCCTGGCGCACCGCCTTGCGTAGATCGGCGTTCTGACCAGAGATGGTCCGCTCGATGTCGTAGAGGGCGCCGATCCGGTCGAGTGCCTCCTTGGCGATCTCCGATTGCGTCGCTTTCCAGACGTCGTGAAAATCCCGCCGCAGGTGCGCCCAACAAGCCGCTTCCGCGATGCGGGCAGTGCCGGTCTTGGCGTCGGGCTCGTAAAGCTGGCGAAAGCCGGAATAGGCGTCGGCCTGCAGGATGCCGGAAAAAGCTCCCAGATGAGTTTGGGGATGGACGCCATTGCGATCGGGCGAGAAGAAGTAGGCCGCGGCTGGCGGATCAGCACCGGCAAAAGGCGTGTCATCTCGGACATAGACCCAGATGCGGCCTTCCTTGACGGCGCGTCGACTTCCCCCTGAAGCGATGGCGATCTTTGGATCGAGCACCCGGATCGGGGTATCGTCGGCGTGCAACCGCGTACTGACGAACACATGCTGACGGATCAGGTTCGTCAGCGGACTGAGAGCAGCAACGCCCTGGCCGCACCAGTCGATCAGGGTCGAGCGCGGGATATCGGCGCCCATCCGGGAAAAGATCTCGCCCTGCCGATAGAGCGGCAGGTGATCGTCGTACTTGGAGACAAGGATATTGGCGAGCAGCCCCGGACCCGCCATTCCCCGACTGATCGGGCGAGAGGGCGCGGGGCTTTGAACCATGGCCTCGCAACGCCGGCACGACTTCTTGTGGCGGCGGGTCTCGATGACTTTGAGCCTGGCCGCGACCAGTTCCAGGATCTCGGAAACGTCGTCACCGACGAGGCGTAGTTCGCCGCCGCATTGCGGGCAGCTCGAGCCCGGATCGAGAGTGATCGTGAGACGCTCGAGATCGGCTCCGAACTGCGGCTTGCCGCGTCGGCGCTGCGCAACGCCATCACTGGGCTCGGTCATGGTTTGCTCTGGATTGGGATCGGCCGCGGCGCTTTCGATCTCGAGGGCTTCGAGCGCTAGTTCAAGCTGCTCGATATCGCGGGCGATCTTCTCCGATGACGCGCCAAACTTCTGCTTTTTGAGCCTGGCGATCTGGACCTGCAAGGCTTCGATCAGGGCTTCATAGGCCCGGTTCGACTTGCTCATCCTGGCCAGTTCATCGCGCTGTGCATGGATGATCGCCCGCAAGGCGGCGACATCGTCTGGAAGGTGATCGAGCGGGATCTCCATGCGAAAACCCTAACCGAAAAGCCGCTCAAAGTCCAGAATCACACAGCAAAATCAGAGTGATAGAAGCATCAAACGTCACGATGCCCGGACCGGGGGAGTACTCCAATGCGGGCGGCGCCAGTCGATCCCCTCCCACAGCATGGCCAGTTGTGCGCCGGTCAGGCGCGCCGTCCCATCGGCCGGCGACGGCCAGGCAAACCGCCCCCTCTCGAGCACCTTGTAGTAGAGACAAAAGCCCTGGCCATCAAAATGCAGCAGCTTGATCCGGTCGGCACGGCGCCCGCGGAACGCAAACACCGCCCCACCCGCCGGGTTCTGCCGCAACGCATCCTGCACCAGCGCCGAAAGCCCCCCGATGCCCTTGCGCATATCGGTGATCCCGCAGGCCAAATACACCCGCACGCCCGTTCCTGGCCCGATCATGCCGCTTCCACGATCCGGATCACGCGCATGATCGTCTCGTCGGGGACATCGCTGCCAAAGCGAACGATCCGACCCTTGCCAAGTAGGACCTCGACCCGGGCGTCATGACCGTGGTCGGTTCTGGTCAAGACGGGGGGTAGCGTGCCCGCTCCAACCTCGACCGGCACCAGGATCGCCTGATCAACCTGAATCAAGCCTTTGTGGCGCAACTCACGCCGCCACTGATAGATGTGCTGACGCGTCAGATCATGCCGGCGGGCGACGTCGGCGACCCGCAGGCCATCGACCCCAACTTCGCTGACGATCCTCAGCTTGTCGTTATCGCTCCAGCGACGACGCCGCTCCAGACCAAGGATCTCTTGCCGCATCTGACGCCCTTGTTGACGTCAATAACGACGTCGATAACGACGGAAATTACACTACGGCGAAATCTGCGGAAGGCGGCCTCGACCGGCCGGTTACCTTGCGAGCGTCTTCAGGAACATCGCATGGGCGTCGCTCGCCGAGCGGAGGTCATCCGCGGTCTCGGCAGACGAGAGCGCCTCGCCCGCGGCAGTGGCGTCCTCGAACAAATCTGACAACTCTTGCTCCGGAAAAGCGATGAGATGCGCAAGGTCAAGGATAGCGTCTAATCGTCCGATTTCGACCTCGGAATTGCGCACGATCACGGCCATTTGCGATAGCGATTCGCCCAA
>JANXSI010000445.1 GCA_025352765.1 Devosia sp.
GATCGCCGGAGCCTGCCGGTTCGGCGGCGGCGACCGCGGGCGGCTCAACCGCATTGTCGATCTCGGGCGCCGCCATGGTGCGCCGATGCTGGCGACCAACGACGTGCTCTATCACGAGCCCGGCCGGCGGGTGCTGCAGGACGCGCTGACCTGCATCCGCGAACACATGACGATCTTCGAGGCGGGCCGGCGGCTCGAGGCCAATGCCGAGCGGCATCTGAAGACGCCCGAGGAGATGGCGCGGCTGTTCCGCGAGCACCCCGAGGCGATCGCCGAGACGATACGGTTTGCCGCGCGGATCGGCTTTTCCCTCGATCAGCTCAAATACAATTACCCCACCGAAGCCTGGGGCAATGGCGAGACGCCGCAGGAAACGCTCGAACGGCTGACCTGGGAGGGCGCTAACTGGCGTTACAAAAACGACGTTCCAGACGACGTCAAGGCGACGCTGTGGATGGAAATCTGCCTCATCGCCTACAAGGGTTACGCGCCATATTTCCTCACCGTCCGCGATATCGTTCAGTACGCTCGCTACGAGCGCCAGATCCTCTGCCAGGGGCGCGGCTCGGCGGCCAATTCGGCGGTCTGCTTCTGCCTCGGCATCACCGAGGTTAATCCGCGCGGCGGGCATCTGGTGTTCGGCCGGTTCCTGTCGACCGAGCGCGACGAACCGCCCGACATCGACGTCGATTTCGAGCACGAGCGGCGCGAAGAGGTGATGCAGTATGTCTACAACAAATATGGCGGCAATCACACGGGGCTCACCGCCAACGTCATCTGCTACCGCTCGCGCGGGGCGCTGCGCGAGATCGCCAAAGTGTTCGGGCTGTCGGACGATACGGTGAGCGCCATCAACCAGCTGCACTGGGGCTGGGATAGCCGCGCCACCGCTGAGGAGATGCGGGCGATCGGGCTCGACCCGGAAGAACCGACGCTCAACATGGTGCTCGAATGCACCCGCGAGCTGCACGGCTTTCCACGCCACCTCAGCCAGCATGTGGGCGGCTTCGTCATCACCCGCGACGCGCTCGACCATCTGGTGCCGATCAGCAAGACGGCGATGGAGAGCCGCACCATCATCGAGTGGAACAAGGACGACATCGATGCGCTCGGCATCCTCAAGGTGGATATCCTGGCGCTCGGCATGCTGAGCTGCCTGAGGCGCGCCTTCGACCTGATGCATGTCCACTACGGGCAGGACCTGACCACGGCAGGGTTGCTCGAGGATGCCGACCAGCATCCGGAGGCGGCGGCGCGAGTGTTCAAGATGACGCACCGGGCCGATACGGTCGGGGTGTTCCAGATCGAGAGCCGGGCGCAGATGTCGATGCTGCCCCGGCTCAAGCCAGTGAAGTTCTATGATCTGGTGATCGAGGTGGCGATCGTTCGGCCCGGCCCGATCCAGGGCGGCATGGTGCACCCGTATCTGAAGCGCCGGCTCAACCAGGAAACGGTGACCTATCCGTCCAAGGAACTCGAGGACGTGCTCGGCCATACGCTGGGGGTGCCGCTGTTCCAGGAACAGGCGATGCAGATCGCCATCGTCGGCGCCGGATTTTCGCCCGGCGAGGCCGACAAGCTCCGGCGCTCGATGGCGACGTTCAAGCGCACCGGCGGCGTCGGGGTGTTCCGCGACAAGTTCATCGGCGGCATGACGGCCAAAGGGTATCCAAGGGAATTCGCGGAATCCTGCTTCAAGCAGATCGAGGGGTTCGGCTCCTACGGCTTTCCGGAAAGCCACGCGGCATCGTTTGCGCTGCTGGTCTATGTCTCGTGCTGGCTCAAATGCCATTACCCAGATGTGTTCGCGACGGCGCTGCTCAACAGCCAGCCGATGGGTTTTTATGCGCCAGCGCAGATCATCCGCGACGTTGTTGAGCATGGCGTCGAGGTGAGGGCCGTCGACGTCAACCGGTCGGATGTCTGGAGCGTGCTCGAGGATGGCCCCCGGGCGGCCGAGCATGTCTGGAGCCGGCATGCCGAGATGCGGCAGGACATCCGCTCGACCAAGGCGATCCGGTTGGGCCTGGGGGAGATCAAGGGCCTCAAGGCGGATCACGCCAATCTGCTGATCGCCCGGCGCGGTCCCGGCTATGGCTCGGTGCGCGATGTGTGGCTCAGAACCGGGCTGCCGATCTCGGCCCTCGAGGTGCTGGCCGAGGCCGATGCGTTCCAGTCGCTCGGACTCAACCGCCGCAAGGCGCTGTGGGCGGTGCGGGGCCTCGCGGGAACCGACGGCGCCGAAACGCTGCCGCTGTTCCGGCAGGCCGGCCCCCCGTCACCGGGCAACGAGGCCGATCCCGGGCTGCCGCTGATGCCGCGCGGCGAAGACGTGGTGCACGACTACCGGACGATGTCGTTTTCGCTGAAGGCGCATCCGGTGAGTTTTATGCGGCAGAAACTCGACCGGCGGAAAACCGTGCGCTGCGCCGACCTCGGCAACTATTGCAACGGCCAGAAGATCGAGGTTGCCGGGGTGGTGCTGGTGCGGCAGCGGCCGGGAACGGCAAGCGGGGTGGTGTTCGCCACGCTCGAGGACGAAACCGGGATCGCCAACATCGTCATCTGGTCGGCGGCGTTCGACAAGCACAGGAAGACCATCCTCGCCTCGCGGCTGCTCGCGGTGCGGGGACGGCTGCAGATCGAGGGGCTGGTCATCCATGTGGTTGCCGAGGAATTCACCGACATGACGGGCGATCTGATCGCGCTCGCCGGCGGTCACAGCATCGGAGACGCGGCGATCGCGCATGGCGACGAGGGTAAGTCGGGGCCGCATGGGGGGCGCGATCTTCCCGATCGCAAGCGCGCCGAAACGGTCGAGCGGCAGGCCCGAGCGGCCATGCCGAAAGGCCGCAATTTCCGCTAGATGATCGCCCCGCCGATGCTGTAGCATCGTCAAGATGACAGACGATCTCGGTCGACATCTCCAGCGCGCCGCCGATGCCCTTCGCGACGAGTTTCGCCGCGAAATGTCAGCTCGCGGTTTCTTTGCGCACAATGGCGCCGCCGGCGAAGTGCTTTTGCATCTGACGCCCGAAGGGGTCTCCCAAACCGAGCTCACCGCCCGAGTCGGGTTGAGCAAGCAGGCAGTGCAGCAATTGCTCGACCAGCTCGAGGCGCAGCACTATATCCACCGCGCACCCGACCCTGCCGACAAGCGGGCCAAGCGCGTGGTGCTCAGCGACTACGGCAAACGCGAATTTGCCGAGCGCCAGAAGGTCCGCGCTCTCCTCACCGACCGCACCCAGGAGCGGCTGGGCAAGAAGCTTCTGGCCAAGCTCGACAAGGCGCTCCGCCGACTTGGCGACCCCAAGTCGTCACGCCCGGTACACCTTTAATAAACCATTGTCGCGATATTCTGCTCAAACCGGTCGAGTAAGGCATTTTCCGGACCCGCGCTGCGCGAGTCGAAATGTGGCATTAACGGCTCAACCGGCATTGTTCCGTATAATCTGACGGAAACTTATGTTCGAGCCAGCCAGCAAATCGATGCCCGCTATCGACTACGTGTCGATGGTTCGGTCCGTCTACACGGACCGACGCGCCATGGTTTTGGCCGTTTCTGCTTGCGCTGTCGGCTCGGGCTCCGCAGCCTTCAAGACCGGCTCCTGGATCCTGTGGGGCGTGACCGCCGTCTTCGGCCTCATCGCCGTTTTCCGCTATATCAGCATGACGCATTTCCTGCGAGCCAACGTCGGCCCGACCGATGTTGAGCAGGCATATAAATGGGAAGTTCGCGCCACCTAGTGGGCGACGATCATGGCGTTCAACTGTGGAGCCTGGTGTTTCGCCAGCTTCATCTTCGTCGGTGACTCGTTTGCCGAGCTGATTGCCATGACGACCACCGTTGCCTGCATGGTCGGTATCGTCACGCGCAATTTCGGCCTGGATCGGATGCTTACGATCCAGCTAGGCATTGCCTGTACGCTGCTGTCAGCCGGGCTATTCTTCAAAGGCGGCATTTATCATCCCATCCTGGGTCTGCTGCTGCTGCCAATGCTGGTGTCGTTCAAGTTTCTCGCCAAGGACGTGCGTAACGTTCTCCTGGCCTCGGTCCATGCTCGGGTCGATGCGAGTCGCCTCGCGATCGAACTCGACACAGCGCTCGACACGATGAACCACGGCCTCGCCATGCTCGACGCCGACGGCCTTATCACGGTGGTCAACGATCGCGCCGAGTTCGTCTTCGACGAGTTCGTGCCCGGCGTCTGGAAGGGCCGCTCGTTCGCCGCCCTCATCGCCACGGCCGCGAGCCGGGGCAGCATTCCCCAGCGCTCGGCCGAGCAGTTAATGAAGATCGTTCATGACCACCGGAACGGCAAGATTGTCATCAAGCTCGCCAATGCGCAGTTCTCCGAAGTGACCGTCAGCTCGCACCAGGACCGCGTGGTGCTGCTGTTCGAGGACATCACCGAACGCGTGCGCTCCGAAGAGCGCATCAACTTCATGGCGCACTATGACGCTCTCACCGGATTGCCCAACCGCGCGCACTTCGCCCAG